>JAPUDW010000251.1:0-987 GCA_027492915.1 Bacteroidota bacterium
CACTGCAACAAACTCCCTGACAGTTTGAGCCATCAACCAACAGTGCATGGTGAAATTGCCAGCACAGACATGCAAGAAGATCAGTCCTATTTGCGGTGGTTGCTCACCATCCGGTTCGATGATGACTGAATCAAAATTATTGGGACGCTGTAAATCGAGGTAAGTGCGGATAAAAGGTGAGGGCGAAAGCGGCTGCGCTGCTGACAGTTTTTGATAACCGGCATACATGGCATCCAGCAAACCTTGCTGCTCGGTGGGCGAAATCCAGCCGATGTAGGGCAGGACATGGGTCGAGAATAAAGATGCATCCTGCTCATCAATCAGGCAGTTGATACTGCAAAAGGTGTCGCCGTCTGGCAAGCGCAGTTGCGTAATTTTGCCGCCCTGTGGTGAAAACACACGCACAGCAGCCACCGCTAGAATCAGCACAAGAGCCATACCGAACACCCAGCGCGAGTGTTTGTATCCCCACGCGATACCGCAAAGGCCGACCGAGAGTGCGACCGCCCCAACAAGGTAAAGCGTGCCTGATGCGGTCAGTGGTGTGATCAAGGCGAGAGCAGCCATGCCCGCAATGGGTAAAGCCAGAATCACACTCAATACGCGCGTGATTATATTCACGGCAGGTTGTGGTTACTCGGTACCCGCGAACGACGAGGTTTCGCCCAGCCCTTCGCTGCCCAAGCCGAGGTAACCCCCATCAACGGGCAGTTCGGCGGCGGTGATGAAGCTGGCATCATCGCTGCACAGGAACAGCACCGCACGGGCGACTTCTGGCGGCTGACCCAAGCGGCGCAGCATGTGGTAGCGCCCCCAGATCGGTTCCCACTTTTCGCGGTCGTTGTTGGCGGCCTTATCAACTTCGGGTGTCCATATCCAGCCGGGGCTGACGACATTGACGCGAATTTTATCCGGCGCGAGGTCGAGTGCCTGGCACTTGGTCATGGTGATGATCGCGCCTTTGGTGGCGTTATACGTCCAACGGTT
>JAPUDW010000251.1:997-11074 GCA_027492915.1 Bacteroidota bacterium
GGGCGATATGACCGGATATGCTAGCGATGTTGACAACCGCGCCGCCGCCGACCGCTTTCATATGCGGGTAGCAGGCTTGCACGGTGTTCGATGTGCCGCGCACGTTTACGCCGAGGCTGCGTTCCCAATCGGCAGTCGTGACATCCACACCTTTGGCAGTAAAGCTGACGGCGCAGTTGACGAGGCAGTTCACGCCACCGTACTCGGCTGCGACCGCCGCGACTGCCACCTGTACCGCTTCCACGTCGGACACATCCACACGATAAAAGCGGGCGCGGTATCCGGCGGTTTGCAGGTCAGCAGCGTGGGCTTCGCCAAGCGGCACGTTAATGTCGAAGATGGCGACTGCTGCGCCTTCAGCGGCAAACTCCCGCGCAACCGCTGCGCCGATACCGGACGCGCCGCCCGTAACAATCGCCACTTTGCCTGTAAATCGAGTCATGGTGTATGAGTCCTTTTAGATGTATTCAATGAAATTTATTTCGGTTACGGTATGCACTGCTGAGTCGTTCACAAGGCGGATTCAGCATTGAGTTCGTCGATGGCACTAAAAGCTTTAAATAAATACAACACAAAGAAAAAACGCACAAATAAACCACCGACCATGCCGCCCATCAAGCCGGAGGAGTAATATGCGTTAGAACCGATCAACGTTGGAATGGACATAACGAGCAAAACGCCATCAATGACCAATGCTAAAATCGCAAATCCGAGCGCTATTTTTGAACGGCGTTGGATAAAAAAGCCCACGATCAGATAAGCGATACCAGCAATAATCGCGGGATAGCCGCCGGATTGACTTAAGCCCACCCCTATCGTCGTGCTGGGCGAGAGGATGCTGAGTAAGCCAAGCGCAACATTGACCACACCCACAAAATAAACCGCCCCATAGGCTTGAGATAAACGTGTCTTTGGATTAGCGTCCGAGCCGGGAACTGATTTATTGTTGAAACGAATGTCTAATCCGTTGGAACTCAGGAACCCGCCTGTCGAACGAATCGTAAGCTGCTGTCCATCCTTACCTTTGAGTGCCCAGCCTGCTTTTAGTGCTTTTTGGTTCGGTATTTCGCCAACGATCCGGTCATCCAGCTTGATGATGCGTTTGTTGCTAAACATCGGCTGCACAACTTCAAGCCGTTTCTTGCCACCTTCTATTAATGCAAACCTCCGCTTCGACACATGCCCCCCTTGTGATGTGTGATGACAAATCGACTTAACCGTTACCGCCCCGTAAAGTCACGCAGGTAAAGGAAGTCGTGACCGATGCTGCGGCGGCTGAGTTTGGCGATATTCGGCATGGTGCGCTTGTAGTGGTTGATCTTCACCCGCGACCAAACCTTCTCGACAAACTCGCGCTCAAAACCTTCTTCGACCACTTCATCCACCGTATAACGCTCGTCCACCAGCAGGAATAACACCTGATCGACATCGTTATAGGTATAGCCGAGTTCGCCTTCGTCGGTTTGGCCTTCCCACAGGTCGGCAGATGGGGCTTTGTCGAGGATCGGCTGCGGCACACCCATCGCGCGGGAGAGCTGGCGTACCTGTGCTTTGTACAGGTCGGCGAGGGGATGGAGCGCTACGCCGCTGTCGCCGTAGATGGTCGAGTAGCCGAGCAAGAACTCGGTTTTGTTGCTTGTCCCCATCACCAGCCCACCGAAGGCTACCGATTGGTCATAAAGTGTGACCATCCGCAGCCGCGCCATGATGTTGCCCTTACGTAAGTTGGTCATGTCGGGGAAGCGGTTAATCAGCGGATCAGCCATATCGGTAATCGGGATGTCGAGAAACGGGACACCGAGCGCCTCGATAACGAGATTGGCATCGTTCAGGCTGGCAGGGTTGGAGGTTTTATAGGGCATCCGCACGGCGAGAACATTTTCCGCACCGAGCGCCTCGACTGATAGATAGGCCGAGAGCGCCGAGTCGATGCCGCCGGAAAGCCCCATCACGGCGCGTTTCATGCCGGCTTTGGTGATCTGGTCACGGATGAAACCCGTCAGCATTTTACGGGCGATGTCGGTGTTGATACTCAGACGGTGAAGCAGGTCAGGTGCGATGGTCGTAGTCATTAGACTTCCTTACAATCTATGTGTTTGTAGGACGGTTGGTGGGTAAGGTATTCAATTAATGTCTCAAAATCAGTTGTACTCAATGCACCAACACCAAAAAATGGCGACAAAATAATAGTCGTATGGTTACGCTGACCGATCAAAAAAGATCGTACCTTCTTGAACTTTACATCCGTAAATAAATCTCGATAAACGGCATGGTAGCGCTTGCCATAGGCAAAAATGTAACGGGGTTCATTCTGGTTGATAAGGTCATTCAACATTTGTTTACGGGGTTCAATGACCGCATCCCAATATTCATCGCGATTTTGATAAGGCGTTAACACCCCATACAGATGAGGCCAGCTATCGTTATTGACAACAGGAATTGGCAGTAGTTCGGTGAGAAATGTACAGCCGTGAGTACGTCCTAATTGGGTTCGAATGTACTCAAGCGGCGACTGAGCAAGATCATCACTGAGCGCCAAAGCAATCTTCGCCATCCACGTCCAAACCTGTGTGGGCGAAGCCTTTAACTGGTCGATGTGATAATCCATTGCCTTATGCGCGACAACCATATCCATGACATCTCGGTCATACTTCTCCACCCGCGTCATGATATTCGTGTACAGTAAAGCCTCATCATTTGCGTTACCGCCAACACCTTCTTCCATCCCGATAAACCAGATGGGCGCTTCTACCCTTCCATAACCTTTAAAGTTGAGAAGGCGTTGTAATTGTTCGTTGCCGAGCGGTTTGGCTTCAACTTTTGTACTGATCTTCTGCACACGAATTAATCCCTCTGCATCGCGTTCGGCTATCAACACAAAGTCGAATAGGTCGCGTTGTAGGCAGAGGAAAATATCTTCCGGCGGGATATGTTCTGCACCACCGTGCAGCCAACCGTGAATGAGCGGTGCATTCAGGCATTCCCATAATGCGGCATAGTGGTCATAGGGCTTTCCTGTTAGCAAATGGTCTAAATAGGCGGCGCAGGCTTCATCTTCCGGTGCTTTTTCGAGCAACCGCTGCCCCATCGCAACCAGACTAACCGTGTCGGGATTGAGCCGCTTCACATAGGCGGCAATCGCCTTCGCCATCACAAAGCTGCCCAAGATCACTTGTCCGCTGTGTTGAATCGCCGCAACTACGCCCTGCGTTCCGGCGCTGGTTCGCAGCACGACAGTCTTTCCAAAGAGTATTCCGGTTGGTAAACGCAGCAGTTCGGATGGCGAATTACCGAAATCAAAGCCTTCAATCTTGACACCGTTGTTTTCACCGGCGAGTAAATACCCATGCTTTTCGCGCAGGGCAAAGGCTTCTTCGGCGGTTGAAACGAGGATAAGACTTTCAATACCAAGTGAGAACAGTACCGGACTGCTCGTAAACGCCCGCAGCACGTCAATGATGATGGGCAGACCTTGTACCTGCTCCGCACTCGCCAACAGACTACCGCGCTGAACGTTCATCCCCCGCCCCTTTGTTAAACGTGCAGACGAGTATTTTGTGCGGGTAATCTTCCGACACGGTCAACTGCACCATGTAGAAATCACCGCGTTCGCCTTCCACCACCACCAGCGCTTGGTGCTTATCAATGGCGACCACGCGGTCAATCCGCAGCTTGCCTGACACACGAAAGATGGCTTTGAATTCCACCAGACGCGCCTTGGCCGCCGTAAATTCGAGTGCTTCCGGTGTGTAATTCTCGGTGATGTAATCCCGCAACCGGTTGAAATCGCCCTTGTTGAAGATGCTCAACTGCGCGATCACACGCATTCCGGCGTTGCTGGGGATCAGTAAGGCTTGGGGGGATGTTGTTGCGGGTTGTTTTTCTTTAGACAGCAGGGGAATATTGCCCGCAGATTGCCGTGCCAATTCAGCCTCAATCAGTTCAAGTAGCAAAACGTTGATACTGCGGCCTTTGCGATGTGCCGCCGCCTGAACCTGATTATAAAGCTCGTCGGGTAAGTCGAGGGTGATTTGTTTGCTCATGGAAAATTCTATTTACTGCCCATTTTTGTGCAAGATGCGGTTGAGTTCGCGCTGTACCATTTCGGGACGCTCGTCGCGCAGCAGCGGCAAACGGGAACGAGTGCGGTGGAGTTGGTTCAGGTCGATCTCTTTGACCACCAGTGCCTCATCGAAGTAGGGTGCATTCACCACAAACTCACCATCGGGGTCAACAATCGACGAGCCGCCCCAAAAGTTCTTGCCGTCTTCGTAACCGACACGGTTGCAGTGCAGCACATAGTTGGTGAACATGCTGCCGTATGCTTGGTTTACGAGTTCAACCCAGCGCGAACCGGAAAGCCGGTCGCCGGCATCAAGACCGCGGCTGGGGCTGGCACTGTGGAAGATCAGAATGTCTGCGCCGTCCTGCCACAACAGATAGGCCGGCGACATGTGCCAGAAATCCTCGCAGATCAACATGCCGACGCGCCCGAAACGGGTATCGAAGGCACGGGCGTTTTCACCTTGATCGAAGTAGCGCCCTTCATCGAACATCGCATACGTCGGCAGGTAAATTTTGTGGTGGATGTGTAAGCACTCACCTTTGGAAAGGTAAGCCGCAGCCGTGTAGAAGCGCTGGCGGGTGTCCTCATGCACGAAGCCAAACACGATGTCCATCTGTTGGCTGGCGGCAAGCATCGCGCCAAAGGTCGGGTCTTCGGCAGTCGGGCGAATGGCGACTTCCGGCACAAGGTCTTGCACCTGATACCCCGTCATCGACAGTTCAGGGAAGATGATGAGATCGACACCCTGCTGGCTGGCCTGTTGAATCAAATCCAAATGCTTTTGCAGATTAGCTTTCACATCACCCAGTTTGGGATATATCTGTGCCAGCCCGACGTTCACACGCATGAATACGCTCCTGATTGAATGATGTGCTTCACACCATAACCCAAATGCGGGTAACTGCACATCCGTTTTTTGTCCAAATTGATCTAGCTGTGACAGCCTATAGCGAAAACAGTAGCACAAAGCACCCCTGACCGAAAGCACCAACCGAAACAATCTTGCTTTTCGTGTCGCTTAAGCGTAACAAAAAGAGCGCAGTCTTTCGACCACGCCCTTTCCATAAATTCAGATATAGACGGCTAAGCGTTAGCTGCTTTCAACAAACCGCAGTGTTTGCAGCATCGCCAAGAAGGTAGGTTCAAACGTGTCCAGTGTCTCTTCATCCGGCGAAATGACGCCGATTTGGACAACGATGTCGTCCACAATCGTAAATGCCAACAGCCCGTGCTGCCCGCTGCCATCTGTCCCACGAATGACAGTTGCAGGTTGGCCGAGCAGAATGAACTCTTCACGCCGGATCGGTTCGGTCAGTTCATAAATAGCGATATTGGCTTCAACTGCGTCCTCAAGGGTTGCATCGTCTTCCAGTTCCAACTGTGCCAACGATTGTTCGATGCCAATGAGCAGGTAGCCTTCGCTGCCGCCATCTTGTAGGTCAGATTCGAGTTCGTAAACGATGTTGGCGTTAGCCGGGTCGGGTGTCCAACCTTTTGGATAATTGATTTCCGCGCCGACGTTTGCGAACGGCATCGTATCTTTACCCAAAGTCAGCGTATCATTCGGGCGAATGCCACCCAAGATGTTTCCCCACGAAAATGCTACGCGCACGGTTTCATCGTAGCTCGGCGATGTAAGGAACGCGCCGATAGCAAAGTCGCCCTGCTTCCAAATGGTGACAATCCACCCCTGACCCGCTGCATCCTCGCCTAACACACTCAAACTGCGGCGAGTCATGACCGGGATTTCAACCCGTGCTTCATTTTCGGTGATGCCACGGCTCTGTGCCACAAAATCGGCAAGTTCTTCCAGCGTCGGGTCTTCGGTACCGATCAAATTTGCCAGATCATCAATTTGTGAACCAATGAACTGCATTGTACTATCACTGCCTAAAGTGTTTGCGTCATTATCCGTAACCTGTGCCAGATCATCTTCCGTTTCGGCGAAGAACACGCCGTTACCGTTGGTCGCACCATAGACCCAACCTGCCGGAAAATTAATATTGAAACCCAAATCGGTGAATGTCAGGTTTTCGCTTAGGTCCCACACCGCTTTGCTGTCCTGTGCGACGACCGCTACTGGCACACCTATAAATAACGCCAGTACCAGCGCCCAGAGCAGTAAACGTTGTTTCATCAGATAGCTCCTTCGTGCTTACTGAAACAAATATAGAAATACTTCCCAGTTGCCATTGTAGCATAGCCTTGAATTTAGAGGCTTGAGTTTATTAGGATAAACGCATATCAAACCTCAAGAATGAGCATGTTGCCCGCTTGTACCGCCATTTTCTGAACCCAATGCGATGCTTGATTAACCAACCCCGCTTGATTCAACCCACGTTGGATTGTCCGCAACCTCAGCAAAGCAGCCTACTCAAATTCCTCAGCCAGTTGCACCCGGATCAGCCCCACTCCCGTTTGCCGCTTACCGCTGATGCTGTAACCCCTGCCATACGCCGTGCAGGTACATTGCGGCCAACGCGCGGTCGTGCAGCCCGTAACCAATGCGCCCCGTTTCGCCCCAGATCATACGCCCGTGGTCAGGACGTATTGGCCCTGTATAACCAATGTCGATCAGCGCTTGGATCACGGTCGGCATATGCACATTTCCCGCCTCGGACGAGTGGGCAACTTCGACGAAACTCTTATCACCCGTCATCTCCACGTTGCGCAGGTGGGCAAAATTGATGCGTCCGCCAAACTGGCGCACCATCGCCGGTAAATCGTTATCGACCCCCGCCCCTAACGACCCCGTACAAAACGTCAGGCCATTATGGGGGCTGTCCACCACCTCCAAAATGCGCTGGATAGTAGCCGCATCGCGCACAATGCGCGGCAGTCCAAAAATCGGCCATGGCGGATCATCCGGATGCAGCGCCATGAATACCCCCGCCTCCTGTGCCACCGGCACCACCCGCCGTAGGAAATAGGCGAAGTTCTGGAACAGCGCTTCCTCGTCAATAGCTTGATATTCGGCGAACACCGCGTTCAGTTCATCGCCAGTATATCCCCGCGCCCACGCCACTCGCGCTTCTAACCCGCGCGATAAATCGTAAGCCAGCATCGCCTGATGATCGTATGAGGTTGCTGTCGAACCGTCGGCGAATTCGTAGTTGAGGTTGGTGCGCATCCAGTCGAACACGGGCATGAAGTTGTAGCACAGCACAGGAATACCGGCCTTGCCCATGTTGCGCACACTCTCGCAAAAAATGTCGATCAGTGCATCCCGTTCCGGCGTACCCTTCTTAATAGCTTCTGCCACCGGAATACTTTCGATCACATCGAGGCTCAAACCGTGCGCCTCAACCTGTGCCTTCAGCCCTCTAAATTCGGCTTCCGTCCACACAACCGCGTCGCTCTTGCCCTCAAAAGTGCCGACGATGCCGCGCATAATCGGGATTTGGGCGATATTTTGCAGCGTGACTTTATCATTTTCACCAAACCAGCGCATGGTCATTTTCATAATTTTGAGTCCTTTGTCAAAGCGTGAATAACACTATTGACCACAAATGATAGTCGGTTCGATAACGGATTGCGAAGGGGTGAGGGATGCGGTCAGGGGATGTGCGCCTCTAGCCAGTCCATCTCGCCGAGGAGCATCGGCATCACCAGTGCGATCTCATTTGCATCCCCCGCCGCCATCTCTAGAAAATCGAGGTATAAGCCAATCCGGTAGAGCGACACCCGCTCCCGATGCCCATCGGGCAGCGCACGGCGACTAATATAACCTGCATAAAACGCCTCGCGGCTGTCGGGGACTTCAGTTTCGATCTGGTGGTCGATGCGGAAATCCCACGACGGGTCGCCGGAAGCTGCCCAATCAAAATCCAGCACCGCGCTCAGTTTGCCGTCCTGCTGCAAGAGGTTACGGAAGTGGTAATCGCCGTGAATGAAAACGCCCTGCCGCACCGCCGCTAACAAGGGCTGCATCCGCACCAACAACGCATCAATTCGCGCATGTACATCAGCAGACAGAAGGCCAAGCGACTGAACCTGCCCCTGATAATAGCGGAAATGGTCAGCCACATACGCTGACCAATCCGGCTGTGGCTTGCCAGCGAGAATGTTGTAGAGCAGCCCAAATTGTGGAAACGGGTGGTTATGCATCGTCGCCAAATACTGTCCGGCGCTGTAACCGATGGCATAGCGATCAGCAAATGGCAGTTCGGCAGCGCTGGTGCTGATGGTTTCCCCTGCCATCTTCGTTAGGATCAGGTAGTCATACGGCACAAGGCTCTTGCTGGTGTCGAGCGCAATGACCCGCGAGACAGGGACATCGGTTTTGCCGAGGATGTCATACGCCCACTTCTCGCCGGCGTAGCGATTGGCTCCTCCCCAATCGAGCACATCGAAGCGCAGCACATAGGCATCGTTGACCAGAAAGCAGCGGTTGATGTTGCCCTGCGCCGGTTGTTCCAAACGCTCGATTTTGCCTAGCCCGTGCGCGGTGCAAATCGTCTGTAAAACTTCGGGGGATAGATTAGATGCCATTTAAAATTTGATCCATAATCAACAAGATAATTTGGTAGGTGAATAATATAATTGGGTATAGTGATTATATTTGTTGTTTCACAAAGACTGGAAATACTATGAGTGTCCCAGATTATCAAACAATTATGCTGCCGGTTTTGCAAGTCACCCACGATGGCCTTGAGCATACCATATCAGAAATTGTCGGCGTACTAGCTGACAGTTTTGAACTCACTGAACAAGACCGAAATGAATTACTTCCTAGTGGACGGCAATTTAGATTTGATAATCGTGTTCATTGGGCGCGCACTTACTTGAAACAAGCAGGACTATTAGAAAGTACAGGACGAGGAAAAATTCAGATTACAGAGCGAGGATTAGCTGTACTGGAAAGTAAACCGAATTATATTAACCAAGCCTACTTGGAACAGTTTCCTGAGTTTGTCGCGTTCAAAAGCCGTACAAATAAACCCGAAGAAATTACTACGGAATTAGAGCCGGAAACCACCCAAACTCCAGAAGAAATTTTAGATTCAAGCTACCAGAGTTTACGGAACAAGCTAGTTCAAGACATACTCGAACGCATCATGTCATGCTCACCCCGTTTTTTCGAAAGACTTGTTGTTGATCTATTAGTTCGTATGGGTTATGGAGGCTCAAGAAAAGATGCGGGACGTGCAATTGGGCAAAGCGGCGATGGTGGTGTTGACGGGATCATTAACGAAGATCGTTTAGGATTGGATGTTGTGTATATTCAGGCCAAGCGTTGGGAAAGTACAGTCGGTCGGCCCGTTGTTCAGGCTTTTGCTGGAAGTTTAGAAGGGTTTCGTGCTAAAAAGGGTGTAATGATTACGACATCTTCTTTTTCTAAAGATGCCTTCGATTACGTTGGACGAATTGAAAAGAAAATTGTTTTGATAGATGGTGACCAATTAGCCCAATTTATGATTGACTATGGAGTTGGTGTTGCTGAAATGGTCACCTATACGGTTAAAAGGATAGATCTAGATTACTTTGATGAAGAGTAATTCTCACACCAGCCCCTTCAACTCGCGCTTCAGCACCTTGCCAGCCGCGTTGCGGGGCAGGCTGTCGATAAAGCGCACCATCGACGGGACTTTGAATTTGGCGAGGTTCTGACGGCAGTAGGCGATGATGTATTCCGAGAGGAGTTCGCTCTCCGGCTTGAGGACGACGAACGCCAACCCGCACTCGCCCCACTTGTCATCAGGAACACCGATCACCGCCACATCCGCCACGCCGTTAATCGCAAAAATCACCTGCTCGATTTCGGCGGGGTATACATTCTCGCCGCCGCTGATGTACATGTCCTTGTAGCGGTCAACGATGTAAATGCAGCCCTCGTCATCCACCTTACCCGCGTCGCCGGAATGCAGCCAGCGGTTGCCGTGCTGGTCGATGGTGAAGCTGTCCGCGTCGGCATCCGGTCGCGTCCAGTAGCCGGGGGTGTTGTTGGGCCCGCTGATGTACACCGCGCCGACGTCACCGGGGGCGACATCATAAAAAGCCGCGGTAAACAC
>JAPUDW010000252.1 GCA_027492915.1 Bacteroidota bacterium
TATGTGGAAATTAGCTCCAAAAATAATCCAAATCTAAAGGAAACTACAAGTCGCGAAGGGTTCATTCAAAACGCATATTATAAAAATTTTTACTTGATGCAACGTCGTTTTGTGAAATTTAGCGGCGATGCACAAAATTATGTTCGGCGTGGATGGCATGAATTTAGAAATAAAAATATAGAATTTACGTCCAAATCCGTCGTCGCAGATACTTCGTCACAGGGAATAACATCCGAACTACACAAAACCGTCAATAAGGTACTTGGACAACGCGCCAGTCTTACCAAAACCGCTAAACAACTAGAATCTGTTATTACGAGTAATTCGACAAATCGGCAACTAAATGATACCGACCTTAATGACAACCAAATCCTTCTTAAACAGGCTCTAAAACAAACGCAAGATGCGTTATCGGCACTAAATATCTTAGCCGAAAGAGAAGAATATTTTACGCTACTTGCAAGTCAAATTGAACAAATACAGTACCAGCTTTCCCAAACTTACGAGACTATGAGTTTAGGTCTCACCGCAGAAGCACTATCCCATGAATTCTCCAATGTAACCGAACAGCTAGCACAGCGCACCCAGCAATTATTAACTTATTTGAAACAAAAGCATATTACAGATACCAACTTATTGAGTTATATTGAATATGTACGTACAAGTATCGGAGCATTGAGAAAGCAACTTTCCCATTTTACGCCGTCATTGAAATATGTTCGTGAGAGAAAAGAAGACATAAATGTTTTGCAGTTTTTAAATGAGACAAAAAAGTTTTATTTTACTAGATTTGCTGAAAAACATATTGATATCATTATATATGGTAACGCGAGTGACAATTTCATTCTCTCTATGAACAAGGGCAAATTAACTCAAGTTTTTGACAATCTATTTCTTAACAGTGAATACTGGCTTGAGGAAGATATCCGTTTAAAGAGAATCAAAGAAGGGGTTATTACGATTGAAGTACAAAACCCCTTTGTAAGATTTTATGACAACGGGAGAGGTATTGATCCGACTGTGGAAAAGACGCTATTTGAGCCTTTCATTACCACCAAGGGAAATAATAAAGGTAGAGGATTAGGATTGTTTATTATTCAACAGCTTTTGGACTCTGAAGGCATTTCCATATCGCTTCTACCTTATCGGAATAGCGATGATCGTTTATATATTTTTGAGTTAAATGTGAGCAATGGGAAGACATCCAATGCCTGATCTAGAGACTGCACAATTAAAAGTTAGTGGTTTGTTTAATTTAATGGGCATAAAAAGAGTGGTTTGTATAGATGATTATTATGATGTCACTGAGAACGCAATCTTTGAATTGTGCCTCCAGATGAAGGATTTGCCGAATTTCAAAAGTATTGACGAGTTAAAGGATATTGATTTTGAGACCGATGTTGATGATTGGCATCTACAACTTACAGATCAACTAAAAACAATTTCCAACGATGATCTGAACTATTTACATAAAAAACTCTTCGATTTACAACCTCCAACAACTTCCCATTCCCCTAACCTCATTGCTACTCTGTTAAATTCTTCAGCACATCCATTCATTGGTATTTCCTATAACGAATGGAAAAATCAAGAACAGACCTTAATTGAAGAGGGCAAAGATGGATCGACACTTTTCCTTTTTGATCAGTATCTTGGTGTTGGACGCGATGATCAAGGAATGCGATTAATTCAAGAGCTTGTACTCAAGTACAATGAAAATGAAATTATATGTGGTTTATTAAGTGGGACTTTTTCTCCACAAGATGAATACCCATTATGGAATAAATATGCGGAAGAATATGGTGTTGGACGAGACCACTTTCTACTGATCTCTAAGAAGCACGAAATTTATGAAGATAGCGCAGCGATGATTAAACTGATAGTCCTTAATCGCCTCTGCTACAAATTAAAGTTGGAAGTTCATAAAAAAATACAGGAAGCTCACGAGTTGACCCAAAAAGAAGTTCAATCAATAGACATATATGACTTTGAGCATATAGTTTTTAAGACTTCTTTAAATGAAGGAGTTTGGGAGCCTGATACTCTTTTGCGCCTCTTCGGCATCTATCAACGTCATAACGTACTTGAGTCAGCATATAAAAACGCTCAAATTAGAAATTTAGTTAAAAGTATTCATCAAACGATAGGTGTCAAAATAAGTAATAAGGGTAAACCAAGTGCAGTGGGCCGAAAATTAATGCATTTGGAACGATTCGAAGAACAAGATTATTTGAACCAGCATCATATTCCTTTAGATTTGGGAGATATATTTGAAGTTATTAATTCGGATGGTAATAACAAAAAATTATTCATGCTTACTACTCAATCATGTGATTTAATGATTCGTCCAACGGGTAAACGTGGTGGAAAAAATGAAGGAGTACTAACCCAAATTGTAGAGATTGCAGAGGACGAAGCGCCTGAGAAGGTTGAAGGAGTACTAACCCAAATTGTAGAGCTTCCAAAGGACAATACGCCTGAGAAGATTGATGAAAAGCCTAAGATGAATTCGAGTAATAAGTCTCATGAGTCTCATAATGACCCGTTTCACGAACTTCTTTACTATGCATGGGAAAAAGAAGACAAAACTTATTTTGTTGACTTTAGAAAATCAATAAACATCAATTTAAAAATATTAGACTTATGTGTTTTTAATGAATACGGCATGGCGGAGTTTAATCGTGATACCACACTTCCTGAAAACATTATGCCTAACCTAGAACAAAGATACAAAGAAATTAAAAATTATTTTATAAATCACCTTGATAAATATGAGAAATATAGAGGGAAAGTAGACACTCAAACTTTGACCCTACTAATACCGGCTAGCAATCTGGATCGCACTTTTAAGGGTACATACTCCGACGCAGATAAAACATTAAATTATAAACTTCAACGTATAGGGCGGTTGCGACAACCCGCGTCAGGAGAAGTACTTCTTCGATTAGCAAATTATAATGCTCGCACTGCTTTTGATCACGAATTGGATCGGGAAATGGATATGGAACACGATAGTTCTAATATTCAACTCGATTCGTCATCTCATCAAGCATAGAAATATTTGAGGTTTCTACGATGAATATATTCGGACACCTCAAGCCGAATATTGACGGCGCGATAGGATATTTTGGCCTCACAAATTGGTGGTTATCTCATTTTTCCGACTCAGAACGTGCGTATATTGAACAAAAATATCAACCGATGACAGCAGGAGTGGGTGGCAGAAGCGATAACAATAGACCACTTACACAGGGCAAAATCCGCTTTTCAACGCAAACGATTGGAATGTTTCTAAGTGGATTATCAAGTTGGTTTACCCATTCACAAGAAGATCGTGTTTTGGCTCGGCGTATTTTACAGAAAGCAATTGATGTCGTTGATCCCAAGCAGGATATTTTCGGTCTACACTTTACTTATCAAGCCCTGATCCAAGCATGGTATAAAGATCGTGATATTATTCCACAGGCTTTAGAAGAGACTGTCAAAGCCTGTCAGGGACAGATTTCAATAGCACCCCAAGCTGCAAAAGCATTCAGAAAAGAATACCCGACTAGACCATTGGTAGCTCACGTCGGATACGAACAATTGACAATTATCCGCGACAAACAAGGTAAGTTAAAAGAAGCTATTCAAATTGCAAAAGAAGCGAAGAAACAAGGTTGGGATGGCGACTGGGACAACAGGGTAGAACGCTACGAAAAGAAGTTGCTTAAACAAAAATAATTTGGATTTCCCTTTGTATTATCTCTGTAAACTTCCAAGATACCTAATTTATGTCATATCCCTTCAAAAATTTAATTTGATAGCCAAGAAAAAGTGATATGTGCGGTAGTAGCAAATGTCAGGAACTTTGAGAAAAATTTAGAAAAATTCAAGAACTTTGCAAATTTAATTCAAGAACTTTGCGAATAGTTCTTTTATCTTCGGTCAAAAAAAGCCAAGAACTTTGCGAAGTAACAAAACAGGCGATAACAGGTAGCATTAATAAAAACATTACGAAAGGCGCGGCGGTGGAAATCCTCAGCGCTTTTCGTATTAGGTATGTCCACTTATAGCTTCGTACCGATGCGTTGAAATGTACGCCACCTCGCTTCATAGTTGGCGCTAATGGAACTTCGGCTCAACTTGTTCATCCTCCGGTGTCAGCCAGTAGTCACCGCCGCCGCGTTCCCGCCGCATATAGCCGTAATCCACCAGCGTCCGTCGCAGCGTCGCGTAATCCTCATGGTACACGGTCAAAATGGCGTTTACCTGCTTCTCGGTATAGTGCTTACCCGCTTCGAACTTGGTCGCCAGCCAGCGCAGGATCACCAGTGCCTTCGCATCCTTCACCGGCATTTGAACGAGCTTCTCATTCTTGGTGTAATCGCGCAAAATCTTCTTATCGCTCTCACTCCAGTCCAGCGCCTCAATCCATGCCGTATCCGGTTTGACTTTCTCGGCTCGAGCAGGCAGGTTCTCAATCGAGTTCATATAAAACTTGAACGTCGATAAGCGCTTCTCGTTCATGCTGTAAAAGCGCTGGTTGCCTTCCATCTTCAGCCGCAGCAAACCCGCCGCGTGCAGCTTACTGACATGGTGTGATACAGTCGGCTCGGTGAGGTCAAACACGACCGCCAATTCGCTGACCGTGTATGCACGCTGGCTCATCAACTCAACCATGCGTAAACGGTTTTCGTCCGCCAGCGCTTTCAGCAGCTTGAGGACATCCTCGTGCAGTCCCTCATCCATTTTATTACCCTTCTAATTAGACAAATATCTAATTAGAAGTATATCTAAATACACAACCGTGTCAAGATAATAAAAAGAGGCGTGTCTTTATGGACACACCTCTCCAGTTTTGGACTATAAACTGTTGACTAAAAACTATCGCCTAGAAAAACACCTTCGCCACGCCCAGTATGCCCTGCTTCCACGGCACACGGTGTGACACACCCGACTGACCCTCGAACTTCGACAAATTCGATTTGTACCACTGGTAATTGCGGATGAGCGCCTGCTTATTCGAATACTTGGGTCGGTAGCCCAACTTCTGCTCGGCCTTCTCAATCGACACAAACGAGTCCTTGCTGGCGGTTTCATAAACCCACTTGTACAGCGGCGAGATTTTGAGTGCTTCCAAAATCCGCAGCGTCATAATCGCCGGGCCAGCAGGCAATCCGGTGATCTTCTTGCCGAATCCGGCATAGTCCAACACTGCTTGATAATCCTCTTTCATCGTCGTGAATTCCTTCGCGCCGATATTGAAGGTATCGTTCGCCACGTCCTTATCCAGTGTGCAGCTCAGGTAAATCGCCTCGCACAGGTCTTCCACGTCCAGCAGTTGATAACGGTTGTTGCCGCTGCCCAGCATCGGGAAGCCGTGCCCATCCTTCGCCCAATCATAAAACAGCGCGAACACCCCCAACCGTTCCGGCCCGATGAACGACTTCGGACGGATCACCGGCACACACATGCCCTTCTTGCGATACTCGAAGCATACTTCTTCTGCCGCGATCTTCGCCTTGCCGTATGGCCCCACACCATCCAGCTTATCGGTTTCCAGCAGCGGGTGATGGTCAGGGATACCGTACACCGCCGTTGATGACACATGCACGAAACGCTCAACCCCCGCCTTAAACGCCGAGTCGATCATGTTACGCGTGCCATCCAAATCAGTGGACATAATATCGGCTTCGCTGTATAGGGGCAGCGCCGCCGCTGTGTGAATCACGATATTGATGCCTTGCATAGCTTTGTCCACCGCCGCGCGGTCGCGAATATCACCGATAATCTCGGTAATCAGGTGCTTTTCGGGATAATCGAACGGTGCAATATCCAGCGTCGTCACCTTATGCCCGCGCTCAATCAAGTAACGGACGAGGTTGATACCCAAAAATCCCGCGCCGCCCGAAATGAGATATGACTTCTGTTCAGCCATTTAATTACTCCAATGTTTATACAGTTAAAGTGGGCTTATATCGTCTGTTCGCCCGTTTTGCGCTCAATCCACGCGCCAAGACAGGTTGGGCACAGGCAGCCCCGTTCATCCGACTCATCTAAGGTAATTATACGGGGCAAATTGAAGCACCAACATTGTGATTCTCCCGCAGCCACCGCGCAGCTAAACGCCGCACCGCATTGTGGGCAGGTGCGGTTGCCCTTGCCTACCGCCTGTTGACTCACTTCTGTCATCGTGCATCCCTTCGTTACATATCGCGAGTCTAGTAGACGACTAAGCTATCCGTCAACAGTGGTTCATTATCTGCTGCATTTATCTATAGACGAATGACTATGAACTATTCGCTGTCTTCTTATTCTTCCCGCGATACGTTTCCGTCAGCGCGTGACAGTTCGGGCAGAGTAGGCGAAGATTCTCGATACGGTTGTCGCGCCGGTCGCCGTTGATGTGGTCAATCTCCAGCGGGATTTTGTTGTCCAGCCACGTATCCAACCCGCATGAAACGCAACGGTGTTCAAATATCCCCTCGGAAATCAGGCGCTTACGCAGCATGGAAGTCGTATAAACCGAATCTCTCACTAAGATTTCTTCTAAAGCACGTTTTCGTACGAACGTGCTTTTCTGGCCTCTAGCCCAATCACGACTTCCTCTAAAGTGGCTGGTATCTAAACCGAGTTCTTTAATGCGTCGATTGATAATTGTGTAATTGCCGCCAGCAGGCTTTAAACCTATTTTTTCCAATACCTTTGCGACTGACTTACACTCAGCCACCGCTTGACTGAGCTGCTCATCACTATACCTTCTACGACCACCTTGAAACCCCTTGATAATGTAGATTCGTGGTACATCATCTACATTGTCGTTTCCGGTTGATGCCTCAACATCTGCATTAAACTGCGCTAAAGATTGATACTCGTCAACACAATTTCTGACAGAGTAGCGTGATACACCAGTCATATCCGCAATACGCTCTTTTGGCACACCCGACTCCCAAAGTTCGAGTATGGTCTGAATTTGTTCACGCTTGAGCATCGTCAACTCCAAATAAAAAAGCGCCCTTAAAAAGACGCTTTAGTATAGTGTGGGGCAAGTGGGAGTCGAACCCACATGCCTTTTGGGCGATTCCTTTTAAGGGAATTGTGTATACCAATTCCACCATTGCCCCTAATTTATGAGTTTATAATTCTTCGCCCATAAATCACTGTAAATAGTTTATCAAGTTCTTATCCTATCGTCAACGGCGTGTTGTTCTCCTTGATAACATTCATCCGCGACGATCCCCTCACCGCCATCCGTCTCATCGTCCAAACCGACGACAAACCAGATTCGACCTTGCCAAATTAGCCCTTTTGTTCTAAAATAGATGTATGAATGGTAACTTTCAATATCGCTTGTCTTTCCTCTGGATTTTCTCAGCGCCGCTGCGCTTAAATCTGCCTTTGCTTTGCGGCAATTCGGCAAATCACTCCTTCACATCCGCTATGCAAAAGGCGAAATTGGCAGGCGGCAGGTTGTTCCCGTAAGTCCGCCGAAGTTCCGCCAATTCGGCGGATATAGCCGAACATCCCGCCGCCACAAAATGACAATTCGGCAGATATACGGGAGCCTTCCGCCTGCCATTTCGGCGGGTAAATTGCAAATTATGCAAATAGTATGCGTTACGTATAAAGCCAACCCCTAATCGCTAAAAGCCGTTTTGTAATGTTCGTTGACTTCCACCATCGACACCGAGTATACTGACAGGTAGATTTGCCCTCACGCCCGTAACTCAGAGGCAGAGTCTCCGCGTCCTAAGCGGGTGGTCGTAGGTTCGATTCCTATCGGGCGTAAACCTCAAACGCGCAGTCCTGCGCGTTTTTATTTGCCTGAGCAGTTCGTGAAAAATTGAACAGGCTGCTTCTTTTGTGGTAAAATGCGCCCCATTCATGTCCACTGATCCCTCGCGCTATGCGGTTAGAGGAGAGAGTTATGCAAACGGTTTTCATCCTCGCGCACGGAGCACTTGGCGAATGGGATGAGCTGGTATTCCTGTCCATCGCTGCGATTTTCCTCGTCATGATGGGCATCAGTTGGGTTCGCAGCCGTGTTTCCACACCGGAAGAACTCGACGATGCGCCGGAAGAAACCACTGAAACATCGACACCATCGCCAGACCGTTTTCCGCTTGAATAATCATCATGAAACGCCTTTGCACCACCCGCACCATCAGCCTTTTATCGCTGCTCATTTTCACACTGGCAATCAGTCTCAGTCCAGTATCCGCCCACGGCTACCTGCTGCGCTCAATACCCGAAGATGGCTCCGTTCTCGAACGTGCCCCTGCCCGCATTCAATACTGGTTCAGTGAGGGCTTAGAAGCGCGGTTTAGCAGCCTGACGGTACGTAACCAGCAGGGTGAAGTCGTGGCTGAAGGTGGCCTCGCGCCGGAAAATAACGCCCTACTCACCGCGCGCCTGCCCCGCGACCTGCCAGATGGTGCTTACATTGTTGATATGCGCATCGCCTTCGCCAGTGATGGTCACGTCATCGCCCAAAGCCGCGTGTTCTTCGTCGGGCAAGCGGTTAGCGGGGTCAACGGGCAAGCCGCACTCAATCAAGCCAACCCGCTCGAAATCATCTGGCGCACCCTAACACTCAGTTCAACCATGCTCCTGTTCGGCGTGTGCGTCTTATACAGCACCATCCTCGTACCGGCATGGGGTAGTAAGTCCTTCCGTGCTGGCCTGCTGCCGCCGCGTGTTATGGCTGCCCTCAATTGGGTGATGGCCGCCGCGCTGGTAGTCGCGTTTGTCGGGAATATTATGGCGCTGCTCCAGCAAAGCATGACCTTCTTTGAAGCTGATGTCGGGCGGGTCATCAGCCAGAGTTTATGGACAGTAGTACGCACCAGCACCCGCTTCGGCGATTTGTGGTCGGCGCGAATGATCCTGCTGGTACTCGTAACCATCCTCTTCACCCTCAGCCTCTACTGGCGAACCGAACAACCGGATACGGTGCGCCCCTTCTGGACAGCGAATGCATGGGCAGGGCTGCTGATGATCGGCACGTTTAGCGCAGGCAGCCACGCCGCAGGCAGCATCATCTGGCCGTGGGTAGCTACGTTTACCGATTGGCTGCACGGCATCGGTGTCGGCCTGTGGATCGGTGGACTCGCCGCGCTGGCACTGGTTTTGCCGACCGCTCTTGCCCCATATCAGGGGGAACAGCGTAGACAAGCACTTTTGGCGGTAATGCAGCGCTTTTCACGGCTGGCGGTATCCTGTGTCGTATTGGTCATCATCACCGGTATCTACAGCGCCATAACATGGGTCTACACCCCTTCCGATGTAACGAGTACGCCGTTTGGGGGCGCGTTAGTCGTCAAAGTCGTGTTGGTGGCAGGCCTGCTGATCGTCGCGCTGGTACACCACATCGCACTGCGACCAGAGCGTTACGCCCGCTGGCAAAATATCTCTCAACGAGTAACAGGTTTTGTACCCAGCTTGCGCCTTGAAACCCTGTTGGCGTTCTTGGTACTAGCCAGTGTCGGTGTGCTCAGTGCCACCCCCGTCCCCATCCCCTATTTCATTCAAGAAAGTGTGCCATCCCCCAGCGAAAGCCAACAGCTTAATGACCTGAACATTACCCTCACCCTCACGCCCGGTGGCCCCGGTGTCAACACCTATGACGTGCAAGTTACCCGTGGTGGTCAGCCCGTCGATGCACTTGCGCTGCACCTGCAAATGGTAAATCCTCAGCGAGATGTGCGGGGCAATTGGGAAACTTTAGAGAACGCCGAAGATGGGCTGTACATCGGCGCGGGTGCGGAAATTGACCGTGCTGGTCAATGGTGGTCACTGCTGGATGTTACCTTGCCGGATGGGCGCGTGCAGCGAGTGGCCTTCGACTGGCAGATCACAGATGCCGCCGCCGTTCAGATCACCCAGCCTCCACGCCCACAGCAGATCATCGCACTGGTGCTGGTGTTGATAGCACTGGGTTGGGTGCTGTATCCATTTGCCCGTTGGGTTTACCAGCGCCTCGACCTCAGTCCCGCGAATGTCACCGTAGCAGCGGGCGCGGTTATCGGTACAATAATCCTCACGCTCATCGCAATTGTGATTATCCAAAATACGGATGCACAGTACGATGCTGCCATCAACCCGCCGCCGACAGCCATCAACCTCGTCATTCCCAACCAAGAGTCCCTTGATGCAGGTGAAGTGCTTTACAATGAGTCCTGTCCAGCATGGGGAAACGATAATCAGGAACGTTTCATCGACCGGCTGGCACGCACCCGCGACGATCAACTCTTCGCGGCCACTCGCGACGGCTGGCAAGGTTCTTCCGCCTGTGACACCACATTAACCGATACCCAACGTTGGGATATCGTCAACTTTGTTCGTACTTTTCAAAGACAGCTTCAGTAGTTCAAGCTAAAGGATGCAGGATATGCTCACACTGATCAACAATTCGCAAGACGCAGCGCTTGCCCAGCGCGTGACGACCGACTTAAAAGCGCAGGGGTTCGCGTTTAACGACACGCTGACAACCGCTAAAGATAATATTCTCCTTGTTGTGTTTTCCCCTGCGGCCAACGCCGATGCGAGTATACAGGCAGTGATGACACAAGCATTCGACAACAGTCAGCACGTCGTCTTGCTCATGGCACAACCAACAACGCTGCCCAAGCTAATTAACCACTTGAAAACATTTGATTTTAGCAGCGCTTACCCATTATCCACCTTAGCTGAACATCTTCAGCACCTTGCCTCACCGGAGGCAGGTTTGCCTTTAAAAGTGCTGACACCTAAAGTCCGTGTCAAAAATCGCGGTGTCGGCATTTGGTTAACCGTCGTGGTACTGCTTTGGTTTATCGTGGGTTTAGTTGTGGTCGGGGTTTTCCGTATTCAGGCACCGGTCGAGGAATACAACACTGTTGAGACCGAATATGCGGCTACGGTGGCGAATATCGTCCAACAGAATTTACCCCGTAGCACCGAAGAAGCCATTAACTTTCCAGCAACGGTTCAGGCTGTGACGACCGCCCAACGCCCCATCCTCATTGAAACGGCAACTGCGTTGGTCGCGCCCCGCCCAACGAGAAGCGGATTTTCGTACTAAACTCGCGAGAACCCGAACTCAC
>JAPUDW010000253.1 GCA_027492915.1 Bacteroidota bacterium
CAGCGGTGGCAAGGGCGAAGGTTCGGGCGGCGATGTTGATCTGCGGGTGAAGTTCGAGCAAACTTTCGTAGACGCTGCCGAGTTCTTCCGGGCCAAGATTGCGATAATCGTTGGGGCGCAGGCTGCGGGTGGCCGTGTCTTCGACAAAGGCGAGGGCGCGGATAGCATCCAGGAAATGCACATTGGCGATTTTGGCATTGATGAGATCGGCGAGTGATTTGTCACGGAACAAGAATGAGTCGAGTACCGGCAATCCGAGCGAGGCCGCACCCGGTAGTTCACCTCCGAGCAGGCGCGTCACCAGACGAAAGGATTCGTAGAGATCGGCATGAGGCGTGCCTTTGAGGCGTTCCGCAATGCGGCGGAAGCGACGGGTTGAATAATGGTCGGTGTAGCGCTTGCGAGCCTCTTCGGAGGTGGCGGGGTCGTAGAGCAGTTCGCGGTCTTCGGCAGTGAACATCACCAACAGACGGTAGACGAGGCGGAGTAACTGACGGTAGTAATCCTGTGCAGAGAGGTCGCCGGTTTGCAGTTTGTCACGGAGAGTCCGGTTTTCAGGATGGTCGAGGAAACCTACGCCGAGGGCCTCAATGGCGGTTTGGACTCCATCACGAAGTTGGTCGAGGGCGCGTGTGCCCTGCACCTGTGCGGTCTGTGCCCACTTTTCCAACCAGCAGTCACGTCCATTTTCGACACGGCTCTGATGGCACAAGAGCCATAACAATACGAAGTCGGAGTAGACTTCACCATCCATCATGGCTTGGACATCAAACTCGACGTAGGCTTGGCGAGTCAAGCTGGCGTTATCGCGCAGGATACGCAGTTTGTAGCCGTTGGAGAGAAATCCCCATAGTTGGGCCTCGCTGCGGTTGAGTAGCACTTGTACCAAACTGTGCGGGCTGGCTGCTGATGCACCAGCCACTCCGGGCGTGCGACGGTCCAGATCAATTTGGTAGCTGACCAAGTGGATGGGAATGCCGTCGATACTCTTGTGCGAGATGGGATAGTTCTTGCCATCAATAGTGAAATCGGTGGCAGCACTGGTTGCCAAGCGGCCATAGTCCAGTTCACGGAAGAGTGGCAATAGCCAGCGTTCGCGAGTCAGCGTGGTGCCCAAATCACCAGCAGGAAGGTTATCACGCGCGGCTTTGAAGTTCGTCCAAATACCTTGGAGGGTGTTCCATGACTGATTGATGACCTCGTTGCGTTTTTCGCCGGAACGGTGGTAGGTGGCTTCGGCTAATCCGTTTAAGGTTGGGTCATTATCAATGATGCGCTGCAATAAATCCGGCGGCAGGAGCAGTCCTTCGGTGCGGATGGTGGTGAAGATGTTGGTGCGTGTGGGCATAAATTCAACTCAATCTGTAGTTAACTATTCCGCGTAATCTCATCAAACAAGTTTTGAACGATTTCAATGAATTCTTCAGTCTGATCCGTATCAAGGTAATAGCGGAGTGGCTTATCGGCGATTTGTCGTGCTTTGCGCTGACTTATCGCGTAAAACTCAGCGAATGCGTCCGTATTGATATAGACATCAAACAACCCATCCTTCGGGTTTACCCAAGCACAAATCAGTACGCGGTTCTTGTTCTGTGGTGGCGCATACATGATGCTCCACTTATACGTTTTCGGATACAGGCCAAACTTCGTAGCTAAATCGTAAACTTTCTTAAATTCACGACCAATACCATTCTTTTTGGCCACATCCAACAGGCGTGTCAGCTTTGCATCCTGAGTGATCGGCTTTTCGTCTTGTGAAACTTTTTTCGATGGGGATGTCGAAGAAGAAACTGGTGGAGATGATGTTGGTTGTGATTCAGTCAATTGGCGCAGAAGAACATGTTCTCCATCGCTATTCTTGTATACATCGAACGTCACAACTTGGATAGGTTTTCCCTGAAACGTTGTATGTTTCAGCATTCTATCAAGGTTGATGTCTCGACTCGTCCCAACCACATAGATCAAAATCTCGGGATGATCAAAAATACTGTCATCTAATGCGAGACCCTTCAAAAATGGTTGAAGTTTAAGAGATCGTTTTTCAAGACATTGTATTACTAGGGATTTCAATTCGTTTGACGACATCTCAGCAAGGCAACCCGCATAATCAAATGCTTGCGCAACAGTGTCCCGTCGCACATCTCGCTTTTTAAGCTCAATTACTGCCCACCGTCCCAAATTATCAATTGCGAGGAGATCCAAAAAACCGGTATCCAAACTGACTTGGCGACCTACGATCTGCATTTCGGCGCTAATCAGAGTCGGATCACGTTCAATCCAATCCTCCAAATATTTCTCATATTGCAACACGTCAGGCATGTAGCGTTGTGGTGTATTCCCTGCTAACCGCCATATTCCAATATCGGCTCTATCATGTTCTGACATGGATTACCTCCGCATCGATGGCAAGTAGATATAGATACCCAACACATCCGGTGGAAGTTGGGCTTCAACACGATGTTGGGGACGGCGATCTCCGCGACGGTAGGCGGCTTCACGAACGCGGATATGGGCTGCAAGCAGCTCGTCGCCACGCCGTTGAGCAATTTCGTTAAGCGTTGGCGCGATATGGCTAAACCCATCGACTACACGTTGAACAAACTCACTCGCCTGTTGAGGATGAATATTGTCATCAGGTTCGGCTGTGAGTAGTACCTGAGCTGCTTCAGGGGTAAGCCATGTCGGATTTTCCGGTGAACCCTCAAAGGCTAGGGTCAGGCTGTCTTCCGCCAGCAGTTGGCGTTCTTCATCACCCAATTTGGTGAGGAGGTGATAGCGGAAACGCACTAAGAGCAATGTCGTCCGTTTCTGCACCGTCGTTGTTCGAATCGCACCCGCTCTCCTCGCTCGCGGCTGATCACTTTCGGCTTCAGTCATATCAAGCGCAGTGTTCATGACATAGGTTGCGAGGGACTCCACCAGTGGATGGGTACGAGTGAGATAAACCTGTCCTTCTTTCACCGGTAATTCAAAACGGGCTTTGAAGCTCTCAGCGCCAAGCATATCGCGCAATCCACGTGGCGTTTCGCTAAGATCAAATGCAACAGAGCCGTTTTCAGAGACAACTCCATGATGCATCTTGACAGCGTCTTTCATAAAGCCCGCCACATCAATGCCTGAACCGACCGCTTCACGCGCGGCGTTTAATTCAGCAGCGACATCATCGACCTTGATGGTCTGCTGGGCAAACATGGAGCGAGAGCGTTTTTCACGTTCGGCAGCGGCTTCCCATTGCAAGTCGAGTTCCATTTGGCGCGGCTTCATGTATTCATCAAATCCGGGGAGCGTAGACTGCATAAAACTGGCATTCTCACGCAGCAGCAAGCCCTCAAAAATGGCTTCGATGACATCTTCGTTGTTACCCGGGACAGGAACCGAAATGCCGAGTGAGTTACGTATGGAACGATGTTTGCGCAGAAGAACATCGAGCACAATGCCGTCAATCTGATTGTCGATGCCATAGTAAGTGACAACTTTGATGCTTGGACTAGGTTGTCCATAACGGTCTACGCGCCCTTCTCGCTGTTCGTGACGGGTCGGATTCCACGAGAGATCATAGTGGATGACGGCATCAAACCCTGCTTGCAGGTTAATCCCTTCACTCAAACAGTCTGTACAGACCAAGACGTGTTTGGGCGACTCGATCAACTTAGCAACCCGTTCTTCACGTTCCATTGGCGGCAATATGCCAGTCACGCCAGCCACTTCAACATTGCGGATAGCATCCCGTAAGGCAGTGGTCAAATACTCGACGGTGGGGATGAACCGGCAGAAGACAATGGGATTGTAGCCTTCATGGAGCAGGTCTTTGACAATGGCGATCAACTTTTGGAGTTTGCCATCGCCCTCCCCATGCAACGCATCGGCGGCTTTTGCCATCTCCAGCAAACGGCGGCGATTGCTGCTTTCATCAAGTGCCAGCGAACCAATGTCACTGCCGGGGATAACATCCATTCCTTCGGCGGTCTCATCGTTCATCAAGTCAAGCACGGTGCGCCGCCCAATTTCATCTACCTCGTCCTGACTGTCGGTTTCCGCTGTGGCGGCACGGCTGCGGAGAGTAGCGGCAGCGGCGGCAGGGCTAGAGGCCAGGGAACGTAAGAGCGCTAAGGCTGACCACCAACGCACCCGCTGGCGATACCCCTCTCCCGGTTGTAGAACAGTTTCGCGAGCATAATTCAACACACGATCAAATAGACGCTTATAGGCATCCGTCAGCTTATAGGTTTTTTCAGCCGTTTCACGATCCGGGAACGGCGTAATGGAATCCATATAGGCTTTGATGTCGACACGCCGCCGCTGGACAAAGTACCGTGCCAATTCGCGGCGCAGAGCTTCGTTTTCCGTGCCACTCAAGTCATCTGGCAAATCCGCAAATTCCGGATTGAGCATCGATAACAATGAGCGGAAAGCTTCATCCTTACCGCTGTGAGGTGTAGCTGTTACCAATACTAAGCTGCGGCTCTCTTTTTCAGCCAGTGTGGCAATCAGTTCATAGCGCTGATGACGACCACCCCGTTTATCGCTCGTATGTGCTACGGTGTGGGCTTCATCGACAATGATAAAATCAGGAGCGGTACGCATGAACTCATCACGGCGGCTCTCTTTTTTTATAAAATCGGTTGACACCACCACAAACGGATAACGTTCAAAGAGCGACTCGCCCATTCGCAAATGGCGTTCGAGGCGGGTGGCGGTACTAGACAGCACCAGTTCGGCTTCAATGAAAAACTTCTCGCGTAATTCGGTTTGCCACTGCTCGGCCAACTGCGGTGGACAGAGCACTGCTAGCCGTTCAATCTCGCCTCGATCCAGCAGTTCACGCGCAATAAGCAAGGCTTCAACAGTTTTCCCAATCCCCACATCATCGGCTATTAAGAGCCGCACCGGGTCTTGTTTCAGTGCCATGAGCAGCGGCACGAGCTGGTATGGACGAGGTTCGACGTTGATGCGGGCAAAAGAACGGAAAGGTCCAGCACTGGAACGAAAGCCTAGCCGCACAGCCGCACGAAGTAAGCGAGCTGAACGATAATCGCCAATCTCCTGCGAACTCGGCAACGCAAAGGTAGCCGATTCCACGCTCTCAAGCGCGGTAAAAATGCCGGTTACCTCATCGTCAGTGCCACCCAACGGACGCACCATGACGACATCCTCGGTCGATTCCGGCAAGATTACCCATTCACGTCCACGAACCCGCACCAATGAACCAACAGTAAACATCATATTCCACCCCCAAAGATGTGTTGGTTACGCTGAAAGATTGCATCCCAATCATCCCGATAGCCAAAGCGGATTACCTGATAACCGCGATCTTCCATACATTCGGTTTGCTGGGTATCCCGCTGCTGCCGTTTGGCGGCATCATGATGAGAGCCATCGACATAAATCGCTGCATAAATGCCCCCTTTGTTGTAGAGAAAATCTGGTCTTGTTTGACAGTCCTCCACATAAATTTGAATCTGATCAGGCAAACGCATCCCACAATCATGGAGATAAGTTACCCACTCGCGCTCCAGATCGGACTCACATTGGCCGAGCAGTTGGTTGAGGTAGGAATCGCGCGGCTGATCAACAGGGCTTGAGACCGTTTCCGAATTCGCCAGCATCCCCAGAAAATTTCTTATCAGTTGACGATCCAATAAAGCATGTTCACGTTGGTTGCCATAGCTGAGTAGGCAGTCGTAACAAGCTGCTTCGCAGTCTTCGCGGGCATGAACTTCTCGGCGCAGATCTTCGCCAGTGTCAGGATCAAAATGACAAATACGCAGTGCCTCACGTGCCACTTGCTTCAATGCTAGCGGATCATCAATCAAGCGGCGCAGCACCCCCGCCCCACCTTCCGCCGCTTCATAAAAAAGCAAGAGATGACGGTTATTTGAATCCGGTAAAGGTTCGACGGCCAGTTCCGAATTTTCGAGCTGGAAGACCGTTTCCAGTGCCCGCTTCAGAGCAGCCTGAAGCGAGGCCATTTCTTCCAGACTCATGCCAACTTGCGGTTCGAACAGTAAGCAGTTGCGGCTGTCATCGACATACGGAATGACGCGGCGTGTCCGTGCCGACATTGGCTCTTCTGGTTCATCTTCAATTTGCTCATTCTTTCCCCAGTACCCTCGCTCAATATCCAACACAAAACCATAAACGTGTTTATTTTTGCGGCGGGTCCAGCCTAAGTTCATTCGCCACAAAGTAGCTGTGGGGGAATAGGTCAGCCTTGCTAGGTTTTGATCGCCATTGCGAATGACGGCGGTGCGCACATCCGGTTGCCCATCGCGATCACTAAAACGCACGCCTGTCCGAATTTCGTAGCCAAGACGCAGTCGGTTTTCTTCATCGGCATTGATGCGATCCCGGCGCTTGGTGACAACATTTTGAAGTCGCAGCAACGATTGTAAGGGGGCATCAAGCTGTGATCCACAGCGTTGGCACATGTCATAATCGATCCCTGATTTCACCGGATGAATATAGCCGCAGTTCCCGCAAACTTTGAGTTGGGTTGTGAGTGGACCATCTTCATCGGCAGTCACGGGCATAATGACCTGATTAATCAGATAACGTGATCCTTCATGGTAAATAATGGCACGGGGACCAAATTCTGAGATCGCCAGAAAACGGGGACGAGACAAAAACTCATCGCGCTGTTGAACGCGGCGGGCTGGGACAAAGGCTGAAATGGGTAAGCGGGGGAAACTATAACCGGGTAAGAAACCCTCGGTCGCAAAATACCGATAGCTGTAGAAATCCGACTGGGCCAAGCTATCCACTTCGGTCAGCAAATCAATCTGGGAAAGGGCTTCGCGTCGCAGCCGTTCAACCTGACGTTTGTCTGCAACACTCCGTGTTTGATCCAGACGGATAGCTTCTTGAACCTTGACCTGTTTGAGCGCTGACCAATATAACCCGCGCCAGCGGGCACAGGTGGCATCGAAAGCCTGAACGACATTTTGCAGGGTCACTTCGAGCAGTCCCTCAGCATCGGATAAGTCGGTAACTGTCTGCAAAACACGTTCAGCCCGTTGCAAAGCCGCTTGTTGCGCGGATTTTGATTCAGCCTGCTGTCGAATTTCATCCAGTAGTTGTAGCGATGGCGGTTCGCCGTTCATATCGAGAATTTCTTTGAGGGTATCGTGCAAATCAATGCCAGTTTCAGCGAGCCAGATGGCATGAATATGGGCTCGCAGCAGGTCTTGATTGGTCAAATCTAAGCGTGGTGGGGCTACTGCACCCGAGACCATGCGTTCTGGTCGCTTAAAGAAATACTGGTCGTGCGGACTACCGCTAGAACAGTAAGTGAAGACCAGCGCCGGTTGACCACTACGCCCTGCCCGACCACTGCGTTGGGCATAATTGGCTGGTGTTGGCGGCACATTGCGTAAATTGACGACATTCAACTCAGCAATATCGACGCCCAGTTCCATCGTCGGCGAACAATATAAAATCGGCAAGTCACCTATCCGGAAGGCTTCTTCACGTTTCTCGCGCTCCGGGTAAGGGACTTGCGCGGTGTGTTCATGGGCTTCTAACCCCACCAAGGATTGTGCGACATGGCGATAGAAGTTCACAAAAAACGGATTAGGGCGGCCCCCGGCATCCGACTCATTGGGCACCCGAATCGGATCGTGAAAAGCCTGCTTGCCCTCCCCCGCATACCAACGCATGGCAGAGGCAACCAATTGATAACCGGGAACATCATTGGCATCTTTCGGTTCGAGGACAATCTCAACCAATCCAGCAACTTGCAGCCCTTCCAAAAGCTGGCGGATGATGAGCTGTGTTTCGTCTAGTCCGATGCGTCCATAGCTTTTGATCTGATATTCGGGCAGCGTATTCGGGCGGCGCAGATACATACCAAAGCCACCCCGTGCCGAGACATAGGTGTAGTTACCCCGTCCGTCATCGCCACCTGAAGAACGCGGCAGCAGGATAGAGGCATATTCCATCCGTTCGTCTTCATCGATTGCCCACGGCTCAACCAACCGGTTGCTGCTTAGTTGCTGAATGCGTTCCTGATGATTACTTTCGAGGTAATCTACCTTGATTGCCAGCTCACGGCGCATGTAATCCAGCAAGACTTTGGCGATACGTGTGCGTGTTTCGGGAGAGGCGGTCACCAGCGCGGGGTGGGAGGCTTGCCATACGTCTTCAGCCGAACAGACAGCCTCTAAATCGGCATAGCCCATTTCGAGGAGGCCGCATTGTTCCAGATTGGGTAAGGCGATACGCCAACCGCGCCGCAGATCCCGATAAATGCGGTAGCCAAGTACCTGCCTCAGGGCACGCTGTGTCTCCTGAAGGGCTTGAAAGCGAATCTCAGGATTGCTGGCATACAAAGCCAGTGGCAAATTGAGGGCTTCAAAGACTTTCTCGGCAATCACCTCGTGGGATAGTCCTTCATTCCCGGCCAGCTCGACAGCGCGATAGATCGCTCCACGTAGCAGTCCGACTTCAATAAAATCATTAAAATGTCCGGCTTGTAAGGACGCATCCTGGCGGTTGTCTGTGAAGCTCAACAACTTCTGGGCATGTTTTTCCAGATCACTCAATTTAAGGGAGCGGATGGCCGACAAACTGAGCAAAGTCGTGGCACTACTACGGCCTTCTGAGCTAAGTGTTGCCAATTTACCAAAATCGCCCTGGCGTGCCGCATAGGAAACACCGCAATTCAGACAAAACATAAAGGGTGTAGCAATATAAACGCAAGCTTGCCCAGTGTCATCCGTCTCGCCATTTCCTAACACCTGCACATGTCGCGGTAACTGTTTACGACGATGGCTGCGAATACGCTGTACTCCATTGCGTTCTTCCAACCAATCATCGGGCAGGTATTCGCTGTCAATGATGTCTTGATCCGCCTGCGGCCAGGGTCGATGTGAACCAATATACAGGTAACCGGCTTCACTATCCTCATCTGGCAATCGATCACTAAAAATACGGGGGGTGACGCGGGTACGCTGCCCCTCTTCGCCTTTTACCAAGCGTACCGAGTAGTATTCTTGACCACATTCCCGGCAGAAACAAAGTGGAAACAAGACACGATTTCGGTCATGAGGTACGTATTGTTGTCCCCGTAACGTGAGATAACGTTGATCTTCGGGTTGAATCGTCGCATACACCGTATCGCCGGGGCTAATGAATTGGTGCAGGCGGAAGGCGAAGGGAGAAAAACCAGTGGCTGGATTCGGCGCACATTGATAGCCTGCGAGCAACCAGCGCTGGATGACTTGAGCGCAAATTTCTACATCGATGCCTGTCACTTCACTCAGTTCAATTGCTGCACCGCCCTCTCCTTTTATGCTGCGTGGTTGCTGACGTGTTAGACGAGCCTCTAGTTCTCGCAAACCAAACTTGTCTTCAATCCATACCGAGAGTGGATGGGCTATGAAGGCTGTAAATTCCGTTGGCGCAACGAGGTTCTCACCCTGGGCTACCGCAACCACTAAATCGTTAACGAAGGTGTCTATATTCGAGTTTGGAAGGGTTGCGCGGCGTAACGTTTCGCCGACAACGTGCTCAGGCTTAACCACCGAACCGAAAAGCTGACTACCCACCACCGCAATTTGGGCTTGTTGTTCCGCGTAAGTGCCTTCGCTCGCGAGGGTTGCCGAAGTACCTACAAACAGGATGGATTGTTCGGCTGTTTTTAATCGGTCAGCCACGCGCCTGACTAAGAGCGCGACGTCAGCACCCTGTCGTCCGCGATAGGTGTGCAGTTCATCCAGCACCAAAAAGCGCAATCCTTTGGCCTTTTCGATGAGCTGACGTTCTCGAGGACGTGTCATGATGAGTTCCAACATGACATAATTTGTCAGTAAGATATCCGGTGGATTAGCAATGATCTGTTGGCGTTCTTCGTTACTCTCCTGCCCCGTGTAACGGGCGAAGGTCACCGGCGATTTACCTGTGGGATAACCTTCTTGCAGGAACTTTCGCAGTTCACCTTCTTGACTGTTAGCGAGCGCATTCATCGGATAAACGATGATGGCTTGGATGCCTTTACCACTGCCCCGACGCAGCACATGATCCACAATCGGCACAATATAGGCCAGACTTTTGCCCGAGCCAGTACCAGTCGTCAGAATATAGTTGTATCCTCTACGAGCAATCTCGATGGCTTCGCGTTGGTGTCGGTGAAAGGGAAATGGTATACCTAACCCATCTGATTTGCCCTTACGAAAAATGCGACTGCATTCCGGATGCAATATACCAGCATCGATCAGTTCGGTGACCGTGCCACCACTTTCAAAGGTTGGATTCAATTGGATGAGTGGATTCGGCCAGAAAACACCTTCATTCAGACTTTGCCGCACCTCACTATAGATGCGTTCATCACGGATCTGAATGAAACTGCTGGCATAATCTGAGTAATCTTGAGTGAGTTGATTGCGAAGTGCAAAAATATCCATACCAAACCTCTAATTTATGTGCCAAACAAGTCAGAATATAGCAAATATGCCCATCACAAAATTAGGATGGTCTTGTGTATGTTATGCTGTCAAATATTTCATTATAGTGTTATATAATAATTTACAAAGTCACTAATTTCGTACAATGTAAATCAATAACAGTCATTTAGAACCACAAAAAGAAGATCAACACATTAAGACTTAATTTGGGTTCAAGATAATTGTACTCGCTAAGTGTATATACCACCCTTGACTTTACATTGCACTAAGAAACCCATCACAATCCCTATCAGGCTAGGTTATCATCCACCAAAACAATTTCCATTCAAAAAATTTGCATAGCTCATAGCTCGTTGGAAATTGGCCAAATTTAATGGATATCTATATCGGCTATGGCTTACGCAATTTTGAACCCTTCAAATATTTACAGACCGGAAAATCAGCGTATCAAAGACATTAAATGAACATTGAGATGATGCAACGAGCCGGAGTACAATGACCCGCATAATAGTGGACATGGAATGATGAGTAAAGCGTATCTAGTCATTGTCGAATCACCGGGCAAAATCAAAAAACTTAAGGCTATCCTCGGCGCAGACTACGAAATTATCGCCAGTATGGGTCAT
>JAPUDW010000254.1:0-3972 GCA_027492915.1 Bacteroidota bacterium
AAGAACATGGTAAATCGGTATTTGTTTTTGATAATCCGTATCACGGTCGGTTTGAGATATATCAGATCAATTGGGGCGATGGCGAATAACCGGCAGTGTTCACAATCGCTTAAGCGGCTTACTCAATATGCAAAATGTGCAAAAGTTTCGCAGAATTTGCATATCTCCCGCCGAAATGGCGGTCGGCTAGCTCCCTTGCATCCGCTGAATTGACATTTTGTGTCGGCGGGAATCTCCCTCAACGGTGCTGAAATGGCGAAGATCGGCAGATATACAGGACGTTGCCGCCGCCCCGCAAGGGGAGTGTAGCTGTGCAAAAATTGCAAATTTTTAAGTCGCCAGTCATCAGTCTCTTGCAAAGAGAACTGCGAAACAAAACACCCCGAACACCAAACAAATAGAGTGTAAGACACCCATTCCATTTTAGAACAAAAAGTCTAATTCGTCAAGCGAATAGAGTTTGAGTTTTCCAAATTTTCGCCTGGAGTGAACTAACTTCTGTGCTGTTTATGATATGTTTTTCTTTTCCTCCCGTGCGACCAAGTTGGAATTCCACTGTCACTTTATGACTTCTCCACAATCTCTCCAGAATTGACAGCGATAATAATCCTCATAGTTGAAATTGCGCATCAATGCCGCTCCTACAATGTGGCTACAAATGAGGGTTCGTAATGTCTGTTATCCGCACACTCGTTGTTTTGTTGATACTCGTGCTTGTGATTCCATTCGGGTCATCTTTCTTAAATGCTCGTCAAATAGCCAGACAGGAACAAGTTGAGCAAACCCGATTGCAAAATCTGGTGCGCTATACGGTTGGTAAAGGCGATGTGCAGCGCTCTATCTCTGCATTAGGCACAATTGAGGCTGAGTCGGTTGTTGATTTAGGGTTCCAAACTTCAGGCCAAGCTGCCGAAATTTTGGTTAAGACCGGTGATTATGTGCGGGCAGGTGACGCACTGCTGCGTTTATCCAACGAGAACCAGCGAATTAGCTATGAGCAGGCGCTGCTGGCGCTGGAAAAAGCTAATAATGCACTCGCAGATTTATTAGGGCCGGTAGACGAAAATGACATCAAAATCGCACAGGCTAACCTTGCCAGCGCTCAAGGCTCGTATGCTTCGGCTGCTAACAAGGCAAGTGATGCCGACATCGCACAGGCACAGCTTCGCTATGACCAAGCCGTAAATGCTTTCGAAGAAGCCCAGCGTAAGCGGCAGGTATCCAGCGGATTAGATACCAACCAATATACCCTGCTGGATGCGCAGGTGGGGGCGGCTTCATTCAATGTGGAAATTGCACGGCTGCAACTCCAACAAACCCAAACTGGTAATTCTGGAAGTTTAACCGAAGCTGGTGCCCGAATTGCGCTGCGCCAGAAAGAACTTGACCAACTTCTCGCCGGTCCGAAGGCATCTGCTATAACGAGCGCACAAATTACGTTGCAGCAGGCGGAAGCCCAACTTCGGGATGCCGAGATAACCCTCAACCGTACTACTTTGTACGCACCCATCGACGGTGTGATAACGAAATTGACGATTGAGATCGGTCAGCCGGTCATGACTGGAAGCCCGATCATTCAAATCAGTAACATGTCCCCTTTAGGATTAATTGCGCAGATTGATGAAGAGGACATCAGCCAGATCAAGGACAACATGACAGCTTATGTGGAGTTGGACGCTCTGCCTGATGTGCAGCTTCCTGCTTCTGTAAAACAGGTCGAAATTATGGGTAGCGAGGTGAACGGTGTTGTGAGTTATGACACTCATTTCGCGATGAGCCAGCTTAACCCGCAGGTACGGGTCGGTATGACGGGGGAGGCTTTTGTTATCCTTGAAAGCAAAGAAAATGTTCTGACTATACCACCGAACTTTTTGCACACTGAGCCTGATGGTCGAGTTTTTGTGGATGTGATTGATGCTGCCAACAAAGAAACGAGAGTCGAGGTGAAATTGGGTCTGCAAGGAAGCGACAGCAGTGAAGTCCTATCCGGTTTGCGGGAAGGCGATGTGGTCGTCGTAGCAGAAAGTACTAGCACTGGATTTCCGGGAGCGCCGCAGTAATGAAGACGTGGGATAAAGTGGACAACCAAATGCAGCAGTTAAAACGGGTTAACGGATTTCTGAGATCGATGGTTGTGATGCTGTCAATCGTACTGGTCAGTTTACAACCGGCGGTTGTTGGTGCTCAGAACGTCACCGTGAGCGATACGAGCGTTGTACAAGAGGGCAGCTTAACCATTACCCTGAATGCAACGGGTTCGATTGAGCCGCTTAAGCAGCTTGACCTCTCCTTTGAACTTTCGGCACCGGTGACAGAGATACTTGTTAGTGAAGGGCAGCAGGTAAAGGCTGGCGATGTGCTGGCACGGATTGAATCTACCGATACTGAATCGGCCTTACGAAATGCGCAAATCTCGCTAGCTCAAGCTCAAGCCGCCTATGACACCCTGACACAGCCGCCGCGTGATGTGGATATTGCGGTCGCACAAGCACAGGTGACCGTTGCGAACGCATCAGTCTATTCAGCTTCACAAACTGCGCCGAGCGGTGAATCCGAAGAAATTGCTCGCTTGCAGGCTGAACTCGCTAAGAATCAATTGTGGCAGACGCAGTTAAACCGCGATATTCAACTCGCCCCTAACCCTGAATTTCGTAATGGAAATGGTGGTGCGCAGGCCGGAGAGATCGGTGCGAACGCGAATGTGGAGTCGCAAGAATATAACGTCCAAATTCAAAATTCGGCGTATGCGGATATGCTGCATCAGGGCGCAGATGCTGGTGCGACCAGCAGTGCAGGTGCTTCTTTGACGCAAGCAGAAGCTAATCTCGACAATCTCTTGAGTCCTGCTAGTGTGGCTGAACTGCGCCGTGCTGAGATTGATTTGGAAACGGCGCGTTTGGGTGTTCAGAAAGTAGAACAGCAGCTACTTAAGACTACGCTCGTCGCACCGATTGACGGGGTTGTTGCAAATGAAAACCTGACTGTGGGGGCTGTGCCACCGGCTAATGCTATTACCTTAATTGACGTGAGTGCTTACACGATTGATCTGGCGATTGATGAGACTGATATTGTCAATATTGCCGCCGGTCAAAAGGTGAACCTGAATGTGGTGGCGCTAAAAGGCACACCTATCAGCGGAGTTATCACGGCGATTGATACTGTGCCGACGATTGATGGGCAGCTTGTGACTTACAACGCGACGGTGATGCTTGATGCTACGACAGCACCATTACGTCCGCAGATGAGCGCGACTGCCAGCATTATTACCGGTGAGGTGAAGGATGTGATCCTCGTACCAAACCGATTTATTCGGGTGGATAACAACACTCAGCGCACGTATGTTACGGTCGAAAATAATGGAAGCTATACCGACACGCCGGTGATAATCGGTGTGCGAAATGAAACCACCAGTCAAATTTTGAGCGGCTTGCAGGCCGGGCAAACCATCGTGCTGTTGGCGGGACAATCGCAAACTTCAGCTCAAGGCGGTTTGTTCGGCGGCCCACCCGGCGGCGGCCAAAACATAGGAGGCGGATCATAATGTTTGGTTGGCTTCAACGTAGTCATAAAATGCCGGTTACTCAAGCCGTTGTTACTCCCGATGCGCAAAAGATGGTCATTGATATTCGCGATATTACCAAGACGTATGATATGGGTGAACTATCGCTGCAAGTGCTGAAAGGTGTGAGCCTTCAGGTGAAGCAGGGTGAATTCATGTCGATCATGGGGCCATCAGGTTCAGGTAAATCGACGTTGATGAATATCCTCGGCGCACTCGACCAACCGACATCCGGTGAATATTTCCTTGATGGGGTGGATGTCAGTAAATTGAGCGAGGCCGAGTTAGCACGGGTGCGCAATAAAAAGATCGGGTTCGTGTTTCAGAATTTCAATCTGCTGCGGCGTACATCAGCGGTACGACAAGTGGAACTGCCGTTGATTTATGGCGGCGGCGCAGGGCGTTCTAAGAAG
>JAPUDW010000254.1:3982-10981 GCA_027492915.1 Bacteroidota bacterium
ATTTTTTGAAGTGCGGTTTTTTTTTGGGTGGGGCTTTGTGTTTTATAAGATGTAAAAAGCGGCTCTGGAATCGGTAGGTTTAGGTCAGCGTATTGACCATCTGCCGAGTGAACTCTCCGGCGGCCAGCAGCAACGGGTCGCTATTGCGCGGGCGCTTGTTACCGAGCCTTCGATGATATTAGCTGATGAGCCTACCGGTAATTTGGACAGCCGCAGCGGTACTGAGGTGATGCAGATATTCCAGCAATTAAACCGCGAGCAGGGTAACACGATCATCTTTGTTACCCATGATCCGTGGATTGCGCGACACACCAACCGTGTGGTGATGCTGCGTGATGGTAAGGTCGTTGCAGATCGCGCGGTTGCCAATCCGTTGGTAGCGGGTGAAGCGGAGCGACCCTCGGAAGCCGAAGAGTTAGAAGGTGTGTTTAAAGACACCTATTACGGCGGCGCGCAAGAGGAATATAACTAGCCATGAATTATTCCGAAGGGTTCCGTATCGCCCTAAACAGTTTGTTCATCAACCGCTTGCGAGCTGTGTTGACTACGCTAGGCATTATTATCGGTGTTGGGGCGGTGGTTGGGCTAACGAGTCTTGGGCGCGGCGTGCAAACGTATGTCGCACAGCAGTTTTCGGATTTGGGTGCGAATACGCTCACCGTCACGACCAGCATACCGAGCAGCCAAACGAGGATACAAATTCAACCGCTGACCGATGAGGAAAGCCTCGCTATCTCACGCTTGCCCAATGTGCGGTTTGTTTCGCCTGTCTACGGTGTGGCAGGAACACTGGTTAATGGTACTGAAAGTGCCAACTTATCCCTTAATGGGGTCACACCGGCTTATAGTGTGGTGAATAATTGGTATGCGCGTAACGATGGCGGTCGCTTTATTAACCAGACTGATGTGGATGATGCGGCGCGGGTAGTGGTACTGGGACAAAGCACGGTTGAAGATTTATTTGGGGATGTGAACTTTAATCCAGTTGGCTTATCGATCCAGATTAGCGGGCGTATATTTACGGTAATTGGTGTTATGGCCGAGCGTTCAGCGGCTTCCCCCACGGATTTGAACGCGGCGGCTTTAATCCCGATTACAGCAGCGCAGACCCGCCTCGATGATGCACGCGTGCGCGGCGGCGCGTACAAAGTTTCGCAGATACAGGTGATGGTTGCATCTGAAACCCTCAACAATGAAGTGCGGCAGGCCATCCAAAATTATCTAATTGGAGCACATGGCATTGTGTATGCTGGCGATGAAGATTTTAGTGTCAGTAATCAGGCGGATTTGTTGAGCAGTATTACGCAGATCACGAGTTTGCTGACCGTATTTTTGGGTGGGGTCGCGGGTATATCGCTGCTGGTCGGGGGCATTGGCATCATGAATATTATGCTGGTGTCGGTGACGGAACGTACCCGCGAAATTGGCTTGCGAAAGGCGGTTGGCGCACGGGGCAGCGATATTCTCAGTCAATTCCTGATCGAAAGCGTTATTTTATCGCTTATTGGCGGGATTCTGGGTGTGGTACTGGGCTGGCTCATCACCGTCATTGGGGGTGTTCTCGTGCCTGATTTGCAGTTGGGTTTGACTGTCGATTCGGTCATGTTAGCAACGGGTGTCAGCAGCTTTGTGGGTGTGTTTTTTGGTTTGTATCCGGCCAGCCGGGCAGCGCGGATGCGCCCGATTGATGCACTGAGGTTTGAATAGTTATGTACGCTTTTGGCGAAAATATTCGCGTTGCCATTATTGCGTTGCAGATGAATAAGCTGCGTGCTGCGCTGACCATGTTGGGGATCACCATTGGTGTAGCGTCGGTGATTCTATTGGTGTCGGCGGGGCAGGGTGTGTCGGCCTTTGTGACCAACCAATTTTCGGGCATCGGTTCGAATCTGGTGATCGCTTTGGCGCAGCCCGATAAAAATGGCAAGCTGCAACCTATGACGATGAAAGAGGTTCAAACACTGGCTGACCCGTTGAATACACAGGATGTGGCGTATGTGATGCCACAGATGAATGTGAGCATGACGGCTGCGAATGAGGGGCAGCAAATGACCGCCCAGATTCAGGGTGTGACGCCGGATTACCCGCAGATTCTAAATCAACAGATTGTAAATGGCCGTTTCTTCAACCAGATGGAAATGGCGGGGCAGGAACGGGTAGCCGTGGTGGGGCAAGATGTTGTCGATCGTTTATTTAACGGTGCTTCACCGGTTGGTCGCAACATGCGCATTGGCAGTGTGCGCTTCCAGATTATCGGCGTACTGAGTAGCTCCAGCGGGGGTTTCGGCGGTGGTAATTCTACGGTTCTGGTACCGATCACGACTGCACAGGCTCGCTTAGGCGGCAAACGCAACCTCACAGGCGACTATCAGGTTTCGTTCGTCATGTTGCAGGCGCGAGACAGCGACAGTGTTGATGCTGCGTTAAAACAAATTACGCGGTCGCTGCGCACAGCTCGCGAAGTAAAAGCAGGCCAGCCGGACACCTTTTTAGTCGTGAGCCAGAGCAGCGTTATCGGCGTGTTGACCAGTGTTATCGGGCTGTTTACGGTGTTTTTGGGTGTTGTCGCGGGTATTTCGCTGCTGGTTGGTGGTATCGGCGTGATGAATATTATGCTGGTCACCGTTACCGAGCGTACCCGTGAAATCGGCCTCCGTAAAGCAGTTGGCGCACAAAACCGCGATATTGTCTTGCAATTTTTGATGGAAGCAATGGCGCTTTCACTTATTGGCGGTGCGTTAGGGGTGTTGATTGCGACAGGTCTGGTCGGGTTGATCGGCGCAATAGCGACTGATCTCCCGATTAGTGTTCAGGTATCCAGTGTTGTGCTGGCGACTGTCATATCAGCCAGTGTTGGTATTTTCTTCGGTATTTATCCAGCGCAGCGGGCCGCAAAATTGAACCCGATTGAAGCGCTGCGGTACGAATAGCTACAGATTGGATGAGGCAATGGTTATCCTTTTGATCGTCATGGGTGTGCTTTTTAGCTTGCTGTTTGTAATCAACAGCATGGTGCGAGCGGTACAAGGTCGCGAAAAGGTGAGTTTCTTCGAAACGCTGCTGACCTTTCTAGCGCTGGTCTTTCCGGTGCTGGCATTGGTGACGAATAACGACAGCACATCTCCGCTGCTATTGGTCAATCAAATGGCAATCGGGTTAGGGGCGGTTCTGGTTGTGGTGAGTATCGTTACATTCATCATCGAACAGCGTAAGTCCGCCCGACCTGTGACGCAGCGGCGCGGTATATTGGGTGCAGGACTGGGGTTGCTCATCGTGGCAGCCACATTTGTCGCCCCTGTAGCTGCGCGCTTCCAACAGCCAGCACAAGTACCAGCCGCCGCAGTAGCTAATACAGAGGTGAACAGCAGCAATCGAAATGTTGCCGATGTGGGCAGCGCGAACGGTATAACAAGCAACCCAACCGCAACCTCACGCCCCCCCACAACGGTTCCAGCGACTCAAACACCGGATGCCCCTTTGCTTCAAATGAGTGCTACCCCCACCCGTTTCCCTAGCCCGATGCCGACAGCTACCAATACACCATTCATTATCGCGACGACAAATTCTCAAACGACCTCAAACGATACGCAATCGGTGGAGCAAGAGTCATCAATTTCAATTGCAGGTTGCATAGTGGTAACACGGCAAAATGTGAATTTGCGTAGTGGGCCAGCAACCACTTTTGATTTGCTGCTGACCATTCCCTTTAGCACGACGCTGAACGTGAGCGCGAAGAATGCGGGTGCTGATTGGTGGTTTGTACGCTACCAGAACCAAACCGGATGGGTGAGTGGTGAATACGTTAATGCAGATGCCAACTGCGATGTTTTACCCACCAAAGCCGGATAACGCTGTAAAATATTCATGTTGAAGAATGATGAGGAATTCTAATGTCAACTACCAGTACGGTTCAACGCATATTGGTTGTGGACGATGACCGTGAAATCGTCAGATTGGTGCGTGCGTATCTCGAAAAAGAACGCTATCAAGTCCTGACTGCTTATGACGGTCAAACGGCGCTGCATATGGCACGCCATGAACGCCCGACTCTGATTATGTTAGACATCATGCTGCCGGATCGGGACGGTTGGGAAATTACGAAGGCCATCCGTAATGATTCTTCGCTGCACAACACCCCGATTATCATGCTTACAGCACGTATCGAGGACACGGATAAAATTATCGGTCTCGAATTAGGTGCGGATGATTACATCACGAAGCCCTTTAACCCGCGTGAAATGGTCGCGCGAGTAAGGTCTGTATTACGCCGTGCGCAAAGTGATGACACCTTTAAAAAGGACATCATTTTGCAGTGCGGCAGCCTGCTGATGGATGTAGGGCGACGCGAAGTCATTATGGATGCCCAACCAGTTGACTTAACAATTACGGAATTTGAACTTCTTCGTGCGTTGATGGAGCATCCGGGTTATGCGATGACCCGTGCTGATTTGATCGAACGCAGTCTGGGTTACGACTACGAAAGTGTTGAACGCTCGTTGGACAGCCACATCAAGAATTTGCGTAAGAAGATTGAACCCGACCCGCGTCACCCAACTTACATCCAAACGTTGTATGGGGTTGGTTACCGATTGGCTGGCCCGTAACAATGAATCGCTTATGGGTGCGCATGTCCATAGCCTTTAGTGCTGTGGTTGCTCTATGGGTTATTGTCATTGTGATTTCCAGCTTGCTTGTTGCCCAAAGTGGCATCCGTGAGAGCATCATTATGCAGGAGTATCAAGCGCCGAATGGTCTCGTGGACAGTCTACAGGATTATTACAGGACGCATAATGGCTGGGAAGGTCTGGATACTGCGTTGATCGGTCGCAGTGAAGAGTTTGCGATTGGGCCTCGCCTCGGCCTTATACTGGCTATCACGGATGAGAATAACCATATACTCTATAACTCATCACCGAATACCATTATTGATTTTAGCTCGCTCGCGAGTTGGTCATCTGTTCCGCTGCGTATTGATGATGAGACACACGGTTATATTCATCTGGGAACACCTCCTAGCCAACCTAAACTGCGCCCTGACCAAACCCGCTTCGTTATGGAAGGTCTCAGCACTGCCTTACTGGTTATGGGCGTAACTGGCGGTATTATCGGGTTGATTTTTGGTGTGTTTGTTAGCAGGAGCCTGACCGCCCCTTTACAGCGTTTGGCGGATGCTGCACGGGCAATCGGCGCACAAAACCTCAGCCGCCGTGTCAAAGTCGAGGGTACGGTTGAAGTTAAAGATATGGCGAACGCCTTTAACGAAATGGCGGCTGCGTTGGAGCAGACTGAAAGCCTACGCCGCAATCTCGTCGCTGATGTCGCCCATGAACTGCGAACACCCTTGACCGTCCTGCAAGGTAATTTGCTTGCGATTTTGGACGAAGTTTACCCGATGAATAATATCGAGGTCGCGCGATTATATGATCAAACTCGTCTCTTGAGCCGGTTGGTCGAAGATCTCCATGAACTCAGTCAGGCGGATGCTAATCAATTGAAACTGGATTTACATCCGGTTCAAGTCGATGATTTGGTAAATACCACTGTTGCCAAGTTTGCCCCGCTTGCTGAGGCGGAAGGTGTCATGCTTAATATCGATATGGCGCCTAATTTACCCCTATTGATAGCTGATAGCGGTCGCTTATCACAAGTGCTACATAACCTCCTGAATAATGCGTTGGTGCATACGCTAAAAGGTGGAGAGATAACCATTCGCACCAGTTATGATGCGAGCAATTTGCAATTATCCGTTAATGATACAGGCGAGGGGATCGCAAGCGAAAACCTGCCGTACATTTTTAACCGTTTTTACCGCGCAGACTCATCTCGCAATCGTAATACTGGAGGCACTGGCCTGGGGCTGGCGATTGTCAAAGCCATTATCGAAATGCATGGTGGGCATATCACGGTGACGAGTGAAGGCAAGAGTGGGAAGGGCAGTACATTCACAGTCGAGTTCCCCATTCGGACGGCCGCTAGTCTGAAATTAGCTCACGGATAGCTCCCGATTCATTAACTGTTCCTGAAATTTATCCATTTCCAACACAACCCTATTGACTGTCTAAAATTAATCAACTATATTGATAATCAACATAACTGACTATCAGTAGAGGTTGATAAATTGGATGGATAATACGTGGTCAGTACACACGCTGTCAGAAGAACTAATGAGGATATTCCCGAATTTGGGTCGAACTGTAGCTGCCTACCTGCGCGACAACAATGAAGAAGAAACCACTATGATGCAGGTCAGTGTCCTGTACCAGATACAGGAACGCTCTACCACCGCTAGTGAACTGGCAAAGCGCAGACGGGTTAGCCTTCAATCAGCCAGCGTGCTTGTACAGGGATTGGTCGAACGAGGGTGGATCATCCGCGTTCCCGATTCAACGGATAGACGGCAGTTTTTACTGCAAATTACGCCGGAAGGCTTGGCAAAGGCCGAAACGACCCGAAACCAAATCGTTAACTACATGGCAGGCTTCTTAGAAGAGTTGTCGGATGAAGAAGTCGCTGCCGCCCAAATTTTTCTGCCCGCGCTGAGCCGCATTTTGACCCAGCATATGACGGCCGAAACTACCCTAGATGAAAGACAACGCGCACTGCAAGAGGAATAAAGGCCACTATGATCCGTTTGGCACGCTATCTAAAACCCTTCACATTATTGATCGTTCTGTCAGTTGTTCTGCTGTTCACGCAGGCAATGGCTGATCTCTCTTTACCCGATTATCTATCACGCATCGTGAACAATGGTATCCAGCAGAACGGTATTGAAAACGCCGTTCCGCAAGCCATCCGCGAAAGCGAGATGAACAAAGTCACGCTGTTTATGGGCGATGCTGATAAGGCGACTGTGCTGAGCCACTACACGCTCGTTAACGCGGACTCGGCTGATTACGACAGATACTTGGTTGAGTATCCCGTTCTGGCGACTGAGCCAGTTTATGTGCTTAACTCACTGACCGATGCTGAACTCGAAATGATCAAGCCGCTGATAGCGAA
>JAPUDW010000255.1 GCA_027492915.1 Bacteroidota bacterium
TGAGGAGGTACAACGCCAGCAGTGGCCCCATCACCAAACCCATATTCACAGGGTCAACCGTCGGGGTGATAACCGCCGCCGCAATCGCCGCGCCGACGATGGCGATACGCCAATTTTGGATGAGCGGACGCGGAGTCACAAAACCCAATATCGACAGCACGAAAAACACTAACGGCGTTTCGAAGGCTACACCCATCCAAAATAGGAGTGAGGTCACGAAACCTAAGTAACGGTCAGATGTCCATTCGGCGCGGAAAATATCCGTCTGGAAGTTCACAAGGAAGTCCAACGCAGGCGGAATAAGAATGAACCATGCAAAGACCACGCCTACCAAAAATAACAACGTCACGGGCGGAATCGAGAGGATCAAAATCCGCTTCTCGCGGCGGGTAAGGCCGGGAAGAATGAACGCCAAGAGTTGATAGGTAATCATGGGTATGGCGATGATCGCACCGATCAGCAGCGCGACACGGAAATACTGCACTACGCCGCCGGTTGGGTCGAGTACCAGCAGTTCTCGCCCATAAGGCTTAATCAGGAATTCAAGAACGGGTGTCGCAACTGCCACACCCGCCAATGTACCCAATAATAATGCCAACATCGCTTTAAACAATCGCGAGCGAAGCTCATCAAGATGATCCCATAGGCTCATGGCGGCACCTGCGCCGTCAACTGCCACTTCCTCTGGCTCGACTTCCGGGGCTGGCGCAGAACCGCGTTGCAACTGCATGAGCTACTCTCCGTCTTCCGTTTCTGTAACCACAAGTTGAGGGGGGGTATCAGCCGTCGCCTCGGCGGCAATTGCACCCAGCACACCATTCACAAACCGTAAAGAGCCTTCTGCCCCATAGATATTCGCTAACTCCATCGCCTCGGCAATAATGACGTTGATCGACGTGTTTTGCTGGGCAGCCAACTCATAAACCCCCATACGGAGGATATTACGGTCTACGATGGCAACTTGATCGAGGGGAAATTCAGAAGCAAATCGTTGGATAAAAGCATCGAGTTGATCGCGGTTGGCGGTCACGCCGGCGACAACCTGTCGAACATATTTCTCGCCACGACGGGGAAGCGCTTCGTCGCTTAATCGGGCGGCAATCACCTCACCTGCGAGGTGGCTGCTACAGTCTACTTCGTACAAAACTTGCAAGGCAACCCTCCGTGCCGCGCTTCGTTCCGTTGATGCCGGTGGATGTTCCACGACCTCAATTGACTCCGCGTCTTCGGGGTTGAAATTTAACGAATCTGTCAACTTAGCACCATACATCTACCACTATTCTAAGATTTGACCTGAGTGTACATCACTTTCACACGTTTGACTACGATCAACAGTCTTGACACTCCGATGCTCATTGTGTTATAGTGTTCCTTAAAGGGTCAATACAGATCAAATAAGTTCAAACACACATTAAGAAAGGAGCGCAGCGGATATGTTTATGAAGTTCTGGATTGGTGGTATTGGTGGAGCCATCGCCGGCTCTGGAAATCCTCTTGCTCCTGCTAACGGGCGGTTCCGGTTAAACAAACGGGAACACGCATAAAGCCGCAGGCGCATAACCTGCGGCTTTTTATTTGTCTCTCTTAAATTGAAACTACACCGATATAAGGAATAACAATGATGCACCCCTACAAACATGAAATGCTGCATAAATCCGATCATAAAGAACGGATAGGACAAGCCGAACACGAGCGATTGCTCATGACACTGAGTTATCCAACAATGAATGTCCATGCGATGCAAGCGTTAAGCGGGCTGGTGAGCCAGTGGTGGGCAAAGTACTGGCGTAACATTAACGAAGCACAACCCTCTGAAAATACGGTTGTCACGTCGTAAAAATCAACTGCTAAGAGGCGGGGAACACTCCGCCTTTTTATTTGTCGGGGAGTAAAGGGGGCGAATACGCTTCAGCTTCCACGTCAATCACAAGCTGGCGTAGTTCGCGTTCGTGGCGTGCGATATACCATGTATTCAACTGCGAACACAACTCGGCACTAAATAAGAAAATGGCGGATATTAAATATGCCCACAGCAGTAAGACAATCGCCGTGGCGATACCGCCATAAATAAACTGCACATTCGCTACGCTGGAGGTATACCAGACGAAGCCACTCTTGGCGAGTTCCCAACCCACCGCGCCAAAAATCGCTGCCGGCCATACAGCATCCCAATGGACTTCACGGGCGGGGATGTAACGGAATAACAGCGCAAAAATGACCATATTCAACCCCAACGGCAAGAAGATCGTACCGATGGTCAGCCAACTGCTCGTCTGCCCCAACAGCGAAGCAGAAATCAACCGCAGCACTGCTGACGTAACAAAGGAAGCCGTTATGAGGACGACTAAAATGAGTGTCATTGCCAGCGCCACTAACCGCTGCCGCCACAGGCTTCGGTGCGCCGATACCGCGAACACCTCATCCAATGAATAAGTGATGTTGGAAAATAAGCCTAAAGCTGACCACAACAAGCCACCGATGGCGATTAAGGTAAATGATTCGCTCTGCTGCATGGCATCCGTGATATTCTGCCGCAGCAAGATAGCCGTATCTGCGGGGAGAAAAAGACCGAGGGCATTTGCAATTTGCGCCTGCGCGGTAACCGGCCCCAGCAATCGGCTGATTAACACCGCCAGCAGCAGCGTTAATGGGAAAATCGAAAAGATGGCGTAGTAGGCCAAGGTTGAGGCTTGTCGAGTACCGGTCTTAAAAAAATTGGCGACCGCTCGCCGCAAATAAACAGGTAGCTCGCGGGTAGCTTCTTCTTGCTGCTGCCACCAATCGCGTAAATCGTGGGTTAACCGTTGTAACTTAATCACGTTGCCTCAAGGCTGCCGAAAATAGAAGTTGAGTGATCGAAAACATGCGCCATGTATGATGTTGGATAGCCGACGAGTGGCGATTTCCCCACTCCGTTATCCACTATACCACACACCTTCGATTAGAGACCTTTAAAGCCAGCATCCCATACACCACGCGAAGGAGAATTGTGTTACTATTTATGCATTGCGTCACCAATCATTACAAAAGGGCACACACTTATGGACAGTGTAAATTTACAAGAAATTCTTTCAAAGCTTGCACCGCGCGACGGTATCTTTCTTCTTTACGACATTTTCCTCTACATCATTTTTTTCTTAAACCTGATACTGATGTTCGGGCAGTCAGATAAACAAACGGTTCCAACTATTTTCGCGGGTGGCGCCGCAGCGCTGGCCGTAATCGCCAAACTGGATGTATTCAAAGCGACTGCCTTTGGTTCACTCATTGTCAACGCAGGTATGTTAATCCTGCCCCTGATCGTGGTGGGTATCAGCAAAGCTAAAAAGGTAATGCCCTTAGGCATTATCAGTGGTGTTCTAGCGGGGATTTACTTCTTTATGTTCTGGTTCATTTCTCAGCGCAGTTAATATGCAGCTTGATTTCAGGCGCGGCCCATCACACCGCGCCTGTCCGCTTATTTCGCCCCGACTTCCCACAATTGTTTGCCATCCGACCACAAATGAATTGTTCCATCTGAATCGGTTCGCAGCAGTGGCGTTTCACCCAATAACGCCAGCGTATCGGCATTCGGATCACCCAAACGGTTAGTAGGGTCACTCTGCAAAACGGCAACTTGTGGTTGAGCAGCAGCCAGAAAAGTACTGCTCAACGACCGAACGGTGCCGTGATTAGGCAGTTGCATGACCGTCGCTAACGGCCACTCCCCCGCCTCTAGCAGCGCAGTTTGTGCTTCGGGGCTGGCATCTGATGGCAGCAGTATGGATACGTCGCCGTATGTCAGCCGCAGCACCAGCGCCCCATCATTCAAGTTGTCACTAATGTCGGGCGTTGTATGCGGTGCAAGCACTTCTAACCGCGTACCATCGGGCATATCCACCGAATAACCCGCACGAACAGCGACCGTCCGTTCCGGCGGCAAGCGCTGCAATAAGGCGGCATATTCTGGTCGCAAATTCGCCTGCCCATTGGTGAATGCCGTCCCGACACTGTAACGGTCAAGGACTGCCGACAGGGCATCATAATCAAACGGGTCGGGCTGACTAATCACCAGCAGGTCGAGCGTTCGCTTATTAAAGGGCAGCCGGTCGCCAAGCGCTGTTAGCAACTGCGACGGAAAGCGCCCGCCATCGACCAGAATGTGCGCTCCTGCTGGCGTTTGTATCAACACCGCATTGCTGTGCCCGGCATCGAGCCACCACACATGCAGCATTCCATCCGGTCGGCTTAAAAACAGCAGCGCCAAAAGCACGGCAATTCCCGCCGCTGAACCTACGAGTGCTACAGCCACAGCCCGGCTGCGCATATATCCTGCCAAACGCTGCGGCCAAGTCGGCTTCGTGGCGACCATTAACGCGCCTCCCAAAACAACAACATAAAATCCCGCAATCAATCGCGGATCAAAGTGGAGATCAACCCGCGCAAACGACAATTGAGCAAATGCGCGCACCACGCCCAGCGTCCACCCCAATAACAGCAAATCCAACCAGAACAGGATTTGCGCCAGCGGAAAAACAAAGAATGCCAGCAGAGTCGCCACCAAACCCAGCACCATTAAAGCCGGCTGCACCGGAATGACGAACAGGTTCACCAGCAGCGACAGCGCCGATACCTGTCCGAAGTACAAAATAATCAGCGGCAGCGACAAGATTTGCGCGGCGATGCTCACGATTAACGGCTCGGTCAAAAAGTCACCCACGCGCTGCGCCGTCCGCCGGGGAAACAACCGTGTCAGCAGTTGATTAAACCACTCGGTCAGTGGGTTCGCGAACAAGGCCAAACCCAAGGTCGCGAACAGGCTCAACTGGAAGCCCACATCCCACAGCACAGTCGGGTTTTGCAGCGAGAGCAAAATGGTGACAAACGCCAGCGACGTAGGAACATAACTCTTGCGCCGCAAAATCTCGCCAATCACCAGCATACTGCTCATGATCGCCGCCCGTACCACCGCTGGCGACGCGCCAACCAAAAGGGTGTACACCGCGATTACCGTAATACCGATAACACCCGCCACGCGCGGGCGCACCTTCGCCCGCTTTAACAAACCCATCACCACGCCGCTGAGAATCGCCATATTGAAACCGCTGATGGCAATAATGTGCGACGCGCCGACCGCGCTGAAGGCATCTGAGACTTCCGGTGCGAGGCCGCGTGCATCACCCAGCAGGATACCCGTAAGCAGCCCTGCCGCTGGTTCCGGCAAACTGCGCCCGATGAAAGCCGCCGCCTGCCGCTTGAACCCCAATATCGACCGCAGCCACCCACCGCCTTCGCCGGCATTGACAACCTCAACTGAGGCATCCGACATGACACTGAACACACCGCTGCGTGCCAGATAATCACGGTAAGAAAAGGTATCGGAAACCGAGGGGAGAACGAGTAAGCCAGTCGCCGTGATGCGGTCGCCATATTCGACCGGAGTTCGGGCAGGCGCTTGCACCAGCACCAAACCGCCGCTTACGACCGTCTGCCCGATGCGCGTCACCGTTTGCACTTCGAGCCGAATATCCACACGGTCATCACGCACATCCGGCTCGGTCACAACCAGACCTTCGAGTGTCAAACCGCCGAGATTATTATATTGGGCGACATCACTGTTTTGGGGCACAGCCGTGAAGCGCAGGCCGCCGAGGGCAAAGGCCAACAGTACCAGCGTCCAATTGCGGTAGCCCCGCCCACGCCATAATAACCACGCGACTATCAACGCCAAATCAGACAGTACCAGCCACGGCACGGCGGCATCAAGCGAGGTTCCCGCCGCCACGACGATACCTGCTGCCCAACCTAGTGCGATGGCAATCAGCCGCATAAGTTACATCAACATAAAAGAAAAAAGGGTATCGTGGATACCCTCAAAATAAACTACTGCCTAAGTTCGCCTATTGTTCTTCTTTGCGAACTTCCACTGGCTGACGCATCGTCACCGGAAAATGAGCCGGTGGTGCAGTTTGAACCGCGCCCGCCGTATTCACCTCATTGATACCGTTACGGACAACGTTTAGCGCCTTCGACAACTGTTGTTCCAGCTTGGCAAGGGTTTCGGCGACGTAGGTATCCGCACCCGCAACCACATCTTCCGCGTCCTGCTTGGCCTGCTCGATGATATTCGCGGCACGGCTTTGTGCGGCTTGCACGGTCGCCTCGCGATCCATCAACTGTACACCCTGCTCACGCGCGGCTTGAATCAGGCGGGCGGCTTCTTCATTGGCCTGCGCCATAATCCGGTCGCGCTGCGCCAATACGCGGGAAGCCTTTTCGATTTCCTCAGGAATCGAAATTCGCATCTGGTCAATCAACTCCAGTGCGCGCTCCTCATCAATCATGGTGAACTTGCTGAACGGCATATGCCGCCCTTCGTCCACCAAATCTTCCAGTCGATCTACTAGATGCTGAATGTCCATTTGGCTACCCTCCCAATTTCCGTTAATCCCGGATGCTGATGTTATATCCGGGGCTGCTCTGGTTTGCGTTCAATTCGGCGAACCGTTTCTGCAAGGCTTCCACAACAAAAGGCGGAGCCATCTCCGAAACATCTCCCCCCAGTTCCGCAATTTCCCGAATGGTGCTGGAACTGATGTACAGGTGCTTCTCATCAGCAATAATGGCTATCGTTTCAATTTCCGGTGCCAGCTTACGGTTAGCAAGCGTCATCCGAAACTCGAATTCGAAGTCGGAAAAAACACGCAGCCCTCGAATGAGTGCCATCGCGCCGATCTCTTTAGCATAGTTTACTGTTAATGCCGAATATTTAGCAACTTTAATATTACTATATCTTTCAAAAGCGCGCTGTGCGAGTGCTACTCGTTCATCAACTGTAAACAAAATATTCTTTTTAGGCTTGTCGTAAATCGCGACAATCACCTCATCAAATATTCTAGCCGCGCGTAAAGCCACGTCAATATGACCATAGTGTATGGGGTCGAGCGATGCAGGGTAAACAACTTTACGGGTCGTATTTGTCATAAGTTCTCAGCCAGTTTTAGGGAACCGCTTCATAAACGGCTCCCTCGCTTCCATGAAAGATTAGCTTACGTCACTGCGTTCATTATGCAGCATCACCACCCGCTGCGCTAGCAAACGGTGTTCCGGTTGCGATAAGTTTGGATCTTCTTCATAAATAGTGCGGGCTTCGCGCTGCGCCATCTCGACCAACTGCGGTGTCATCAGCTCGGCAAATTGCAATTTATTGCCACCGCTCTGGCGCGTACCGATCAAATCCCCTGCCCCGCGCAGCTTCCAATCCATCTCTGCGAGTTTGAAACCATCCGTAGTTTCTTCCATCGCCTCCAAACGCTGTTTGGCCTCATCCGAGTTGGTGTCTGCCAGCAGCAAGCAGTATGACGCATGCTGCCCACGCCCGACACGCCCACGGAACTGGTGAAGCTGCGACAAACCAAACCGGTTCGCCCCCTCAATCACCATCACCGAAGCGTTCGGCACGTTCACGCCGACTTCCGCCACCGAGGTTGTCACCAGCACATCATATTTCGCGCTGGCAAAGGCTTCCATCACCTCGTCTTTTTCGGCGGGTTTCATACGACCGTGCAGCAAACCAACCTTATGACGGAAGAACACCTGCTGCAACCGTTCGTAGGCTTCCATAGCGGCGGGAGCTTCAATCTTCTCCGACGCTTCCACCAGCGGATGCACCACAAACGCCTGCCGCCCCTCATTCAACTGTTTGATGATGAAGTTGTTAACCTGCTCGCGTGCTACCGGCTGCACAACCTTCGTCTGAATCGGGATACGTCCTGGCGGCATCTCGTCAATAATCGACAGATCAAGGTCGGCGTGGATGGTAAGTGCTAATGTGCGCGGGATGGGCGTGGCGGTCATCACCAGCAGATGCGGGTTCGTGCCTTTGCCACGCAGTGCTTTACGCTGCTCGACACCAAAGCGGTGCTGCTCGTCGATAATGGCAACCGCCAAATCTTTGAAATCGACACCCTCTTGAATCAGCGCGTGCGTGCCGATCACCACATCAATCGAGCCATCGTTGATTCCGCGATAAATCGACTTCCGTTCACTGCTGCTCAACGCGCCAGTCAACAGGGCTACCACTGGTTTGCGATCACCGGGCATCTTCGCCAGCGTTTCGCCGATGCTGCGATAATGCTGCTCGGCAAGGATGCTGGTCGGCACCATCAGCGCAGCCTGTTTGCCCTCAGCCAGCGCCATTGCAATCACCACAATCGCCACAGCGGTCTTACCGGAGCCAACATCCCCCTGTACCAAACGGTTCATCGGGCGCGTCTCACGCACATCACGTTTGACATCATCAATCACCCGACGCTGTGCGCCGGTTAGCGGGTACGGGAACACCGTTTGCATAAACTCAGTCAGGTATTCATCGCTCACATGCAGCGGATAAGCCGGAACCGACTGCCATTGGCGGCGGTTTGCCAGCATCGCCAGTTGCAGCGTCAGCAGTTCATCGAAGGCGAGGCGTTTCTCGGCGTGGGCGAGGTGATCCCACCCTTCGGGGAAGTGGCGGTTCTTAATCGCCCAACCGAGGTCAGCCAGTTCGGTACGTTCCAGCGTCCCCTCCGGTACAAAATCGGGGATGCGTTGTTCCCAATATTCAATCGCGCTTTTCACGATCTTTCGCAGTGCCTTGCCGCTTAACCCCTCGGTAAGCGGGTACACGGGAACAATACCAACCATATTCAAGTTTTCAGTTTCCAGCGGCTCCCATTCAGGGTTGGTCATCTGCACTTGGCGACCAAAGATTGCAATCGTACCGCTGACAACCAACTGCTGCCCACGCTTCACCTGACGGATCATGAAGTGCCGGCCAAAAAAAGTAATGCCTAACCGTGCGGTACCGTCATCCAGCACGAGGAAAAAGTCTTTGCGATTACCGCGCCCGATGCGAATTTCGCTGTGGACAACCGTACCGATCACCGTGATCAACTTATCGGGATCAGGCACCAACTTGGCAATCGTTTGCAGGTTAGTATAGTCGTCATGGCGGCGCGGACGGTAATACAGCAAGTCGTTGATGGTATGGATGCCCAACTTTTCCAGCATCTTCGCCATTCCCGGCCCAACCCCACGCAAAACCGTCACCGGTTGATCCAACCCGCGCAGCAGATCGGTCGCTTCGTCCGCCGCAATTTTTGGGCGTGGGCGGCGCGGCACACGAGCCAAACGCGGCATCGGCGCAATGTCAAGTTCCGGCTGTCCCCCACGACCGCGTGACCGTACCGGCGCGTCATAGCTGTCGTAGCTCATATCGTCGCCACGTTCGCGGAACATGTCGCCACCACCGTCATCATCGTCATCGTCCCCGCCGCCCTGCCGATCTTGTTTCTGCGGCTTGCGGTTATTCTGGGGGCGATTTTGCCCTTGCCCCTGCTGACGGTTATTGGGTCGGTCGTTGGGGCGGTCAGGCCGTTCGCGGCGCGGCGGCGGGTTATTCCCCTGCACTTGCTGCTGGGAAGTCACATTTTCATCCTGCGCGGGCGCCTGTTCAGGCTTTCGTTCATCGCGTGGGGGGCGCTCATCACGGCGCGGACGCTGCTCACGTCGTTCATCACGCGGCGGTTGTTCCGACGGCGGTGATGCATCCGGTGAGACTGTATTTTGCTCGGCAGGGGGTACTGCAACAGCAGGTGCGCGGTATTCAGGCGGCGCAGGTACACGCCCAGTAATGCGGTCAAGCATATAGCCAATCGTGTTTATCCGCTCTTGCTTGCTTTCGACTGCCTCATACTGATGCAGCAGTTTATCAAGCTCTTCGACCAGCAGATGTATTTCTGGGCGGCGTGCTTGGCTATGGGCATCTTGCACCCACTTATCACTGTATGCCGCGAGGCCGCCAATCACAGCCGTATTCTTACAACCCTGCTCGCGTTCTAACTTTAAAATTTTGACCAGTGTTTCCATTGCTGATGGCATAATGTCGTCTTACTGTCTCCAACCCTTATTCAGGGTAACTACGCCTAAGGCTTTGGGGCCAACATGTGTACCCAGCGTGGGCGTAACATTCATGAAATATGTTTCGGCAGGGATAGCACTCCCTAGCTGGTGCTTCATGTCCTCTGCACCCTCAAGGTTGTTGGTGTGCAGCAGCGCGAGGCGGTCAAACGGAGCCTGCTCCAGCGCAAGTTCAACCATTTTTTCAACCGCTTTGCCAAATGTTCTTACCCGTGCTGTTGATTCTACCACACCATCCGAAACCGACACGATGGGTTTGATCTGCAAAAGTGTGGCTGCACCCGCCGCCGCCCAACCTACACGACCGCTGCGGCGCAAATAGGTCATCGACTCCGGTGCAGCATACAATCTAACGTGCTGTCGTGCTCGTTCAATCGCACTGACGACTTCCGCCACATTGCCGGTTGCTGCCGCCACTTCCGCGCCAACCATCACCTGAAAACCCATCGCCAGTGTGGTCGTACCGCTGTCAATGAGGGTGTATTTTTCCGGCGGCAAATCACTTGCCCCCAACCGGAACGTATTGTAGATGCCGCTGAGTTTGGCTGGCACCGTCAGCATCACCACATGGTCGGCCTCTGCTGCTACCCGCGTAATCACCTCGGTGGTCAATCCCGGCGGCGGTGCGGCAGTTGTCGGCTGCGAAGACATCGACGGCAGTTGATTGTAATACGCCACGCGGTCAAGTTCTTTACCATCGTCGGCATAACTATTCCCGCCATAATTCACAAACGCTGGAATAATTGTGATGTCCCATTTTTTAAGCACATCCGGTGGAATATCACACGTACTATCCGCAATAAAACGTATTTTTTTAAAAGTCATCGTCGTCATCTTCCATTTCTTTTTCAAAAATGACTACGCCGGTCGCGTCTGCGCCGATTAACGCCGCCAACCACCTACCATACATAGCGGAGGGGAAGAACTG
>JAPUDW010000256.1 GCA_027492915.1 Bacteroidota bacterium
TTAGAAAATGGTTTGTGGCACAAACGAAAAGTAAACCTAAATTGTAATAAGTGGCAAGTGGCAAGTGGCAAGTGACTAGTTTCAAGTTAAGACAATGCACAAGGCGATTTTAAGTAGCAAAGAAGGTTACCGGACGTGAAAAGAAATGGTTAATCGCCAAGACTATTATTTTCAGAAGCTCACTAAGCCCATTATTAATCATTTGAAACGCTTACAGTGTCAATAAGGTGGATGTCGTTTTTGTCGTCAACATAAATAATTTGTTTCCCGTTAGCGTTCCAATCAGCCGCTCGGATTGGGCCGGTTGGGTTGATGAGACCGGTTTGTTGGCCGTCCGCAATACTCCACAGCCGTAGAGTGTCGTCTTTGCCGACGCTCATAAGCAGTCTACTATCCTGACTCCATTTAACCTGTTGTACAGTATCTGAATGCCCCTGAAGTATTTTTTCGACAGTAAAAGTGGTCATATTCCATATCCGGATTGTGTGATCCACATAGCCTACGGCGAGCCACAAACCATCTGCGCTCCAATCGACTGAGATAGCCCCTGTGTGGCTGTCATCCGATAAATTTCCAATGACCGAACCGCTTGTTGTTGTGATGACGACGCCTTCAAAGTCAGCAATTGCTAACTGACTCGCATCGGGGTTCCAGTCAACCGATTTCACGGTGGATCGGTTTTCGAATGTGCTTAAAACTTGTCCGTTCTCAGGGTTCCAAACGGTTACATTATCATTATTCTGAAAGTAATCCACTAATTGCGTACCATCCATGCTCCACCGCTGCCCGACTCGCGCATCCGTAATGAGTTCATTCTGAACCTGGCTGATCATCTCACCCGTTTCGACGTTCCACACAATGGCTGTCGCATCACGGCTTCCTGTGACTAGTCGAGTCGAATCCGAACTCCATGCAACGGCTGTGACCGAGCAGGTGTGACCTTCTAATGTTTGTATGGGCTCCTGAGTTACCGCATCTAAAATATGAACCGCATATTGATCCAAGGCTTCGTCGCAAATCGGATGTCCGCCGCCGACAGCAATTTTAGTACCGTCTGGACTCCAAGCGAGAGTGATAATTGGGGGAGCGGCTGATTCGTCAACCTGTGCCATCACCGAAGCGTATAAATCACTTGAGATGATTAATGCTGCTATCCCTAAAAAGCTCAACACATATTTCAGTTTCACTCGGGTAAATGCCTTTTTCGTCGTTGGGTCTCGTACAGGTTTAATTGCTACATTCTAGCCGAATTAATTCGATCTCGGTTAAATGGCAGGATGTCGTAGCGCCGTAAGCCATGCATCCGAACAAAGTTGAAAACACGTATTGATTGGAAAGGGAAGTCATGACTTAGGAGCTTCATATGTCGCACAGACTTTCATCACTACAGCTTGCAATCCTCACTGACCGCGAACTTGACGAGAAGATTGTTCAGACTTTCACAGCTCTTAAAGAGCGTGATGAACTCAACGCGTGGGATGCTCCCGATCACAAACTTTATCAGTCGCTCAAAAATGAGCAGAACCGCCGCAAAATCGTGGCGCAAATCGCCGAGCGCTAGAACCTACGCATTAGCCGTTCTAAACGACACCCCTCTAGCGGGTATCAATGCTGCTGGCAGGGGCGCGTCCGTGATCCATGCGCGTACCATCGCGGTGAACAGGGCGGGGTCTTGCATATTCCAGCCGTGACCCAAGGCGGGGGCGAAGCGGCCTACAGCGTTGGGCATTAGCTGAGGCATCTTTTCCACGGTGCGCTTAATGATGTCGCTTTCGTTACCACCTGCCACAATGAGCGTGGGCGTGTTTACATGCTGGAGCGAAGTCGGCACCACAAAATTGACCGCTTCTTTCCAGATGTTGCGGTAGGCTTGCGTCGATAAGGCTTTCAAACTTTCGGTGAGCGACAATTGCATATCAGGTGGCAGATCCATTGATTTGGCCTGCATATTCATGAACTAGCGCTGTTTGAGCAGGAAGGAGATGAGCGATGTTTGCGGCTTCAACCAGATTTGGTTAGGCATCGGCCCATCCGTAACCCCGCTGATGACGGCGTGATCGAGCACATTGGCGTGGTGTTCGAGCAGCGCCAGCCCAACATGCCCACCCAGCGATAGCCCGACGACATGCGCCTTGCCGTTGGTGGCGTGTGATTGGATGATCGCGGCGACTTGATTAGCCGTATCAGCTAGTGATACCCACGGCACTTGATTACTCTTGCCATGCCCGGGGAGATCGACCGTGATGCAGTGGTAATCAGGGAAGGCGGCAATTTGTTGTTTCCACATCCAGCCAGCCACACCAATCCCATGTATAAAGATGATGCCGGGTGCTTTAGGCGTTCCGGTTTCATTGACGTAGAGTGACGGCATAACAATCCCTCTTGTAAACAATCAAATGTTACAGATCACATTATGAGGGTTACTAGGCGGTTCGTATTCCCCCAAAGCGTGGGGGATGGGAGAAAATAAAAAGGTCGGGCGCACCGCCGTGCGCCCCTACAAATCGTGGGTTTGTTGCAGTCTACATCGCGGCGAGGTTCATGCCGGTGATGACTTCCTCGACCTTTTCGACGGTGGTTTCTTTGGGGTTGATGTTGTCCGCGACCATCTTGCCACGGCGCATGACCACGATGCGATCCACCACCTGAAACACATGATAGATGTTGTGGGCGATGAAGATACACGAGTGACCGGAATCCCGCGCCGCGCGGACGAAGTTCAGTACACCGTGCGTTTCCTCTACGCCGAGGTTGTTGGTCGGCTCGTCGAGGATAATCAGTTCACTCTGGAACTGCATGGCGCGGGCAATGGCGACTGCTTGACGCTCACCGCCGGAGAGGGCGCTGATGGGCGTGGTGGGTGGGATGTCCTTAGTGATGCCCACGCGCCGGATGAGCTTGCTGGCGGCCTCGTTCATCGCATCCTGATCCATACGGTTGAACCAGCGCGGGCCTTTCAACGGTTCGCGGCCTAGAAACAGGTTGCGGGCAATTGAGAGCTGCGCGACCAGCGCCGAGTCTTGATAGATGGTTTCGATGCCGTTAGCGATGGCATCGTTCGTATTGCGTATCGTCACTTTTTTATCGTGCATGTAGATGCTGCCGCTGCTGGGTTGGAGTGCGCCTGAAAGTATCTTAATCAGCGTGGATTTACCCGCGCCGTTATCACCCAATAGGCCGACGATTTCGTTTTTGTTGACGGTGAAGTTGACATCGTTTAGCGCTTGCACCCGCCCGAAGAGCTTGGTGATATGCTCCATGCGTACTAGTTCGTTCGCCATGTTGGTTATGTCCCCGCGTTATGTCTACGTTCAAGCCACGAATGGAGTGCCATCATGCCGAGGATGATTGCACCGATGAAAATGTTGTAGGCAAGGCCGGGTACGCCGATGAGCACGATACCGTTCCGCATCAGGCGCAAAATGAGGATGCCTAGAACCGTACCAATAATCGTGCCACGTCCACCATTGAGCGCCGTTCCCCCAATAACCACCATTGCAATGACTTCGAGTTCATAACCTGTACCACTGTTTGGGTTGGCGGTGGAAACGCGGATGGAACTGACGATGCCAGCGAAGGCGGCGAATACTGAGGTGAGGATGAACAAGCCAACCTTGGTGGAGGACACACGCACACCGCGCGCACGGGCAGAGATGGCGTTGCCACCGGAGGCTTGTATCCAGTTGCCGAGCTTGGACTTGGTGAGGATGTAGCCGAGAATGATGGCAAATAGGAGAAACCAGATGAGCGAAGCATAAAACCGTACCGGGCCGATGGTGATTTCGCCCACCAGAATTTTGAGCAGGGGCGAGTCGGATGACCAGCGGGCTTGCGGAAAGCCATCGGTGATATAGAGCGCCGTACCGCGCACCACCAGCAGCATACCGAGCGTGACCAAGAACGAGGGAATTTTGAGTTTAGTGACAAACCAACCATTGGCGAAGCCGATCAATACGGCGACCGCCAGTGCAATTAAGAAGCCGATTTCCAGCGAGGCTGCGCCGGTATTATACAGCGTCCACATGATGACGGGCATGAGCCCGAACACCGAACCAACCGATAGATCAAACTCACCCGCTGTCATGAGCATTGTCATCGCCAGCGCAATAATACCGAGTTCCGGTGTAAAGGCTAGCAGGTTGCCAATATTAATTGGGGATAGGAAGGCTGGATTGATGAGGGTGAAAATGATAATTTCAGCCGTCAACAACACAAACGGGCCAAATTCAGGACGACTGATAAAGCGTTGAAGTAAGGAACTGCGTTGTTCCATAAGTAAAATCTACTATTCGCTAGGTATATGAACAGGTTGGATATACGATGTGAGGCTAACCAAGATTAGCCTCACACGTTGATTTCGCGTTTGATCACACTCTACGGCTTATGTAGAGGTGAAACCGTATCAATTACTTGCCAGCCAGAATATCGTCGTAGATCTGGGCGGTGTCGGCTTCGTAAAGCGCACCGGTGATCACGTCGAATCCGGGGGGAATGCCGGCGGAGGCCATCGCAGCCAGCGAGAGACCAACATAGCTGGTCGCCTGCGGGTCTTGCCATTGGGCGGCGTTCACGTAGCCGGTCAGAACTTCCTGTGTGGTGTCGAGCGAGTTGCCCCAGCCGACGACCGGAATTTCACCGGGGGCAATGCCAACCTGGTCAAACACGCGCTTGATGCTGCCCATGACCAGATCGCCCATGCCGATGATGGCGGTGATCTTCTCGCGGTTGGCGGTCAGGTAGTCGCTCATGCGGGTGATGATTTCAGCCTGATCGAGGGTGGCTTCGGTGACTTCCCAAGTAATGCCAAGGGGTTCGAATACACTGGCAATACCTTCTTCTTCCTGTACGCCGTAGGTCGCGCCGGGGACTTCGACGGGCATCCAGACGAAATCGCCGGACTTCACCAAGCCGTTGTCAACCAAGTACTGCGCCCATGCCGCGCCGAAGGTCACATTGTCACCACCAACATAGGCGTTGAAGTCAACGGTATCGTCGGGTGTGTTGATGTTGATGACGGGGATGCCAGCGGCGCGGGCTTCGGCTACCACTTCGACGAGGCTGCCGGGGTCAGGGCTGCTGGTGACGATACCATTTGCGCCAGCGGCAATCGCGGCACGGATGGCTTCCTGATGCGAAGGAACATCACCACTGTGGAAGGAGGTGCGGACTTCGTTGCCGGTGTCGGCAGCCCACTGCTCTGCGCCAGCGAGGAAGTACGTCCAGACCGGATCGGCAGGAGAGCCGTGTGATACCCAATAGTATACTTTTTTGTCTTGGGCGGTCGAAGCGAAAGAAATGGCGATAACAGTAATAACTGCTACCAGAAGGAACGAAAGTTTCTTGAACATTGTTGACCTCTTATTCAAAAATATTTTGGTACTTTTGGTTCTAAAATCCTCAGTCAGTGGGTTTTGTACTGATGGGGAACGGCTGTAGTATCCTCCCGCACAAGGGTATGGGCAAAGTGCATTTGTGGTGGATACGGTTAAATATCCATACATTCGGAGATTATAGCCATGTACGCAGAGTGCTGTCAACTAACTTGAACGGCGTTCAAGAGCTACTCATATTTGCAACCTATAAGGTGCATGTTACGTCTTAATGAGAGTGTAAGTTCGTGAATGTGTTGGAGACCGATATGGAAAACGTATTACCCGGTATGATCGCCATTGCTGCCTTATTCCTGTTGATGGGGATCATTCAACTGTTCGCACGGGATACAGCGTGGGAGATGGCGCAGTGGCAGAACGCCATATTTGGGCGCACCTCCGAGCGGACGGCGACGTGGGAACGCTGGCGGGTTTTCAGCGGCATCATCTCGATTCTGTGCGCGGTTGGTTTGGGGTTTATGGCGGTCAAGGCGGTGGAGATCCAAAACGAGCGCGATGCAGCGGAAATGGTTCGCCAACAGCGGCAGCAGCTTGATGCGGACTTCCGCGATTTGATGTGGATACTGAAGGGGATCGCAACCACCGAGCCGCAGGAATACGCGACCTCGGACATGCGCGTTAAAAATGCAGAGGCGAGCAAAGTCTACTATGGCAAGTGCCGCAATAATGATGGATTTTACCTGTTGATCGTCAACCACTGGGGCGGATTAGGCGATTTGTTGTACAGCACCCGCAGCACTTTTTGCGTACCGGTTGACCTCTATCCGCTGACGACAGAGCCGCGACTGATGGGCAGTAGTGTGCATGGCGGCAATTGGTACCGGCTCGGAGCGCGAGATACAGGTTTGCGGTATGTGATGCGGAGGCGGCACGCCTCTTCCCTACACAATAAATCATAGGAGCTTTTTGACATGCTGTAGGGCAGTTGCGAGGATGTGACTGTCATGTTAGTATTTACGCAATCGATTGCACGGTGGAACCCTTGCAACTCTCTAAAATTATTAATCTATTTTATAACTTGTTTAGTCGCACACCCGATAACGGTGTGGCAATATATAGATGCTCAAACCTGTTTGAGTCCTTATTCGTGAATTATTGATTGAGTGAAGTGAATAATGCCCTCTTTAACAGCAGCAGTTGTGGGAACGGGTTTTATCGGGCCAGTACATGCCGAAGCGTTGAAGCGGATTGGTGTGCATGTGCGCGGCATCCTCGGTTCCAGCCCTGAAAAAAGCCGCGCGGCTGCCGAATCGCTCCGTTTGGAAGTGGCGTACAACACTTACGCCGAACTGATCGCAGATTCAGCCGTACAAGCTGTCCACATCACGACCCCCAACAAAGACCATCTTGAGATGACCAAGCAGGCGCTGGCAGCAGGGAAGCATGTCATATGCGAAAAGCCGCTGGCGATGAATACCGCCGAAAGCGCTGAACTGGTGGCGCTGGCGAAGCAGCACCCGAATTTGGTGACGGCAGTGAACTACAACATTCGCTTCTACCCGCTGATGCACCATGTACGTGATCTGGTGCAAAACGGCGAAATTGGCGAGGTGTACGCGGTTCGCGGCGGGTACATCCAGGATTGGCTGCTGTTCGACACCGATTGGAATTGGCGGCTCGTCCCCAGCGAAGGTGGCGACCTGCGGGCGGTGGGCGACATCGGCACACATTGGATGGACTTGGTGGGTTTCATCACCGGACTCAAGGTCGAGTCGCTGCTGGCGGATTTGGCGACTTTCGTGCCGCAGCGCCGTAAGCCGCGCCAAGCGGTAGCGACCTTCAAGGGTAAAGAAGAAGGCGCACCGGCTGAATATGATCTGGTAGACATCAAGACCGAGGATTGGGGTTCGATGATCTTCCACTATGCGGGTGGTGCGCGCGGTGTAATGAGCGTGTCACAGGTGAGCGCGGGGCGTAAGAACTTCCTCAACTTCGAGATCAGCGGGTCGAAAGGCTCGGTGGCGTGGAACTCGGAAAACCCGAATGAGGTGTGGCTTGGCTACCGCGACCGCCCCAACGGTATTCTTATTAAAGACCCGTCGCTGCTGAGTGACGGGGCGAGGCGTTACGCCAGCCAACCGGGGGGACACGCCGAAGGCTTCCCTGATACGTTCAAGCAGTTGTACAGCGCAATCTATGGCTATATCGAAAAGGGCGACTTTAACGCGCCGAAACCGTATCCGACGTTTGAGGACGGGCATTATGAGTTGGTGCTGTGCGAAGCGATTGCCGACAGCCACAACGGGCGCAAATGGGTGGATGTGAAGTAACCCTCACCCCCTGCCCCTCTCCCTCATGGCGAGGGGAGAAAACAAATTATGAGAAGGTTTTGAAGCAAGGAGAATTTATATGCAGCTTGGATATGTAACGGCGATTTTGCCGGATTGGACACTCGAAGAAAATATGCAGTTCGCCGCCAAGCAGGGCTTTGACTGTTTAGAAGTGATGTGCTGGCCGGTGGGCAAGGCTGAACGCCGCTATGCCGGTGTGACGCATATCGATGTGACGAACTTTACACAGGCGGATGCCGAGCGCGTCAAAGGGTTGATGCGCCAGTACAACGTCAACATTTCCAGCCTCGGCTACTACCCGAATCCGCTGGTGGCGGATGCCGAAGAACGGCAAACGTATGTTGAACACATCAAGAAGGTGATCGCGGCCTCGGCGCTGCTTGGCATCAATACCATGACAACCTTTGTCGGGCGTGATCCGGTTAAGACGATTGACGACCAGTGGGGTGACTTCGAAGCCGTATGGAAGCCGCTGATTGCCTTCGCAGAATCGCAGAACGTGCGCGTGGGTATCGAAAACTGCCCGATGCTGTTCACATGGGATGAGTGGCCGGGGGGTAAGAACCTCGCCATTTCGCCGGATGTATGGCGGCGGATGTTCGATGCCATCCCCAGCGCAAACTTTGGTCTGAACTTCGACCCTTCGCACTTGATCTGGCAGCATATTGATTATGTTCGCTGCATCCGCGAGTTCGGCAGCAAGTTCATTCATGTTCATGCCAAAGACACCAAGATCGACAGCGATCTGTTGTACCAGCACGGCATTACCGGTGTGAAGTGGCACCGTCCCAAGCTGCCGGGGTTGGGTGATGTCAATTGGGGTTCGTTCTTCTCGGTGTTGAATGATGTCGGCTACAAAGGGCCGGTGTGCATCGAGGTTGAAGATCGCGCTTATGAAGGTAGTCAGGCAGATGTTGAACGTTCAATTGTTCAGTCGCGCCGCTACTTGGAACAATTTATGCGCTAAGATGAGGTATGGGTGGTCGTGTACTCATACTTATCGGCGCGGTAATAACTGTGGCTGCACTCGATCAACTCATGGTTGACGAGTGAGGCCGCGGTTTTGACCACCAAGAGGGGCGCACCGAGTTGTATTTTTAAGAGTTCAGCCTGCCGCTTATCCGCTGTGACTGCGCTGACAGTATGCACGATTTCGGTGATGTTCAGGTGATACTGGTTCATCAACACATCGTAAAGTGAGTTTGTGCTAAAGTCGGTTTGGCCGAGGTTCGGGCAGTGTTCGAGGATGACATAGGTGTGCTGGAGGCCGATGGCTTCGTCGCCGCCGAAGCGCAGTCGATGCAGGATGAGGCAGGGCAAACCGAGTTTCGGATGCAAAATTTCGGGGTCGGTCGATAAGATGGTTCGGGTTTCGTTGTGCAGCACGGTTGAATGCGAGGGCAGCCCCATATCATTCATTTGATGGGTGAAGCTGCGGGCGAGTGAGAACTGATACGGCTTCTCGCGGGTTTGGACGACGGTGCCGTGTCCGGCTTTGCGGACGATGAGACGGTCATCCACAAGGCGGCCTAAAGCGGTGCGAATGGTGTGCCGCCCGACTTGATAGGCTTCGGCCAGTTCGTTTTCTGGCGGTAGTAAATCACCGGGGGCAACATGCTCGCTATCCAGCAGTGTGCGGAGGTCGGCTTCAACTTGATAGTAAAGCGGAACCGGACTACGGGTGTTGACGACGGTTAGTGGGAGTTGATCAACTGTTAATTGTGCACACATGATTTGACTCTACTGGTTGTCGTAATTAAAATGTGCGGATATACGGAGCTTTGTAAGTTGATGAACTATTCTACTGCAAAGCAACGGTGTTCACAAATATGATCGTTTATGTAGATAGATGAGGAAACATATGTACCGGAAAATTTTAACTATTGCCCTTGTAGTGGTGCTTGCAGTCTTTAGCCTCGGTATCACCTCGGCTCAAGACAAGCAGTCGATTGTCGTCGGTATCTCGAACAGCTTCGTCAGCAGCGAATGGCGTACCCAGATGATCCAACAACTGGAAGCCGTGCGTGACGAACTGAACGCCGACGAAGACCTGAACGTTGAAGTTGAATTGGTAATCGAAAGCGAAGACACCGATGCCGCTGGTCAGGAACAGCAGATTCAGAACCTCGTCAACCGTGGTGTCGATGCCATCATTGTTAACCCCGGCGACGCTGAAGCCCTGCGCCTGAGCCTCGAAGATGCCGCTGCGGCTGGCATCGTCGTTATCTCGGTTGATCAGGAAATTGATGGTGAAGGCGTTCTGAACGTCGTTATCGACCAAACCGAATGGGCGCGTATTAGTGCTCGCTGGCTGGCGGAATCGCTGGGCGGCAAGGGCGATGTCGTTCTCATTGAAGGTTTTGTGGGTCACCCCGCAAACACCGCCCGTATGAACGGTGTGGAAGAAGTCTTTGCGGAATATCCTGAAATCAACGTTGTCGGTCGCGAAACCGGTAGCTGGGATCAGGCAACCGGCCAGCAGGTGATGAGCGACTTCCTCGCCTCGCTGCCGAACATCGACGGTGTGTGGACTCAGGACGGTATGGCGACCGGCGTGCTGACCGCCATCGAAACCGCCAACCCCGAAAAGTGGCCGTTGGTCTCCGGTGAAGCCCGTGCCAGCTACCTCCAACACTGGGCAGCTATCCTCGAAACCAACCCTGACTTCAAGAGCATCGGTGTTGTGAACCCGCCGGCGATTGCTGCCAACGGTTTGCGTATCGCGGTTGATCTGATTTTGGGTGGCGAAATTGACCCCGAACAACTCGGCGGTGCATATGGCAACAGCCTCATCGTCCCCATCCCTTACGTCGTGCTTGGTCAGGAATGGACTTACACCCCGGCTGAAGGCGAACCCCAAGACCTGCCGAACAACTTCGAAGAAATTTACGCCGAAGTGAAAGACCAACCGGAAAGCTACACGCTGGATGGTTTGCTCGACAAGGAACAGGCTGCTTCCTACTTGCTGAAGGCCGAAGGCTAAAAATATCGATTGCATAGGGAGGGTTTCATATCCTCCCGTATGTATGCCTAACAGCGGCGGACAGCATATCGGGTTTTAACCGTATATCGCGTCCGCCGCATCTTATTACCGAAATGTGATCGCTTTTT
>JAPUDW010000257.1 GCA_027492915.1 Bacteroidota bacterium
ACCGGAACACGGAATGGCGAACAGCTTACATAATCTAGTCCTGCATGATGGCAGAAATAGATACTCTTGGGGTCACCGCCATGTTCACCGCAAATACCAACTTCGAGGTTAGATCGTGCCTTGCGCCCTTTCTCAACCCCTAACTTAATCAAGTAACCCACGCCATCTTCATCCAACACCTGGAAGGGATTCTCGGACAGTAGACCATTTTCGACATAGTGCAACAAGAACTTTCCTTCAGCATCATCGCGGCTAATGCCAAATGTTGTTTGTGTTAGGTCATTTGTACCAAAGGAGAAGAACTCGGAATATTCCGCCATCTGATCAGCGACAATAGCCGCGCGAGGAAGTTCGATCATCGTACCAATTTTGAAGCTGAAGTTGACATGGAAGTGATCCATTACCTCATGTGCAATCCGTTCAATCAATTCACGCATCACCTTGACTTCATTCGCATGGTTGGTCACTGCCACCATAATTTCGGGGTGTACGGCAATCCCCTCCAAAGTCAACTGACATGCCGCCTCAAACAACGCACGAACCTGCATCTCACTAATTGCAGGACGCATAATACCCAAACGACTGCCACGCAGCCCTAGCATCGGGTTGAATTCTTGCAACCCTTCTACTGCCGTCATCAATTCCTCAACACGGTGCAGTTCATTCGGGCGGTCGTTCATCAACCGTAACCCTGCAGCTCGTAGTGCCAATTGCTCATGCGCGGGCATGAACTCATGCAGCGGTGGATCGAGCAGCCGAATAATCACCGGCTGGCCTTCCATCGCACGGAAAATGCCATAAAAATCGTCGTGCTGGAACTGTTGCAGGAAGTCGAGCTGTTTCTTCTCCTCTTCGCTGTTTGGCTCGGCGAGGATCATGGCCTGAACAATCGGCAAACGCTCTTCTTGGAAGAACATATGCTCCGTTCGGCACAACCCCACCCCTTCCGCGCCATATTCACGGGCACGTCGTGCGTCATTCGGATAATCTGCGTTGGCGTAGATGCCCAAACGGCGGAAGCTATCTGCCCAGCTCAACAACTTGCGTAAATAAGTTTCACGAGCGAAGTCTGGTTCCACCCGTTTGATCTCGCCAATAAATACCTCGCCCGTACCGCCGTCAATCGAGAGCGTCTCGCCTTCGTGAACTTCCAACGTGCCGACCTTTAACACGCGCCCACGAACATCGATATCGAGAGATTCCGCACCGCATACGCACGGCACACCAAACTGCCGTGCAACAACGGCAGCGTGGCTAGTCGCACCACCACGACTGGTGAGGATGCCTTTTGAAGCCAGCATCCCGTGTACATCATCAGGCTTGGTTTCAGGACGTACCATAATGACTGCCTTACCGGCCTTACCCCATTTTTCGGCTACGTCAGCATCAAACGCCACTGCACCCACTGCGGCGCCCGGTGATGCATTTACCCCTTTGGCAATCAAGCGTTCAGATTTTTCAGCATTTACCTTCTCGTCAATATCGAACTGTGGATGCAGCAATTGCAGCACATGCAGCGGCGAAATCCGTAGTACCGCTTCTTGCTTGCTAATTACACCTTCTTCCACCATCTCTACCGCAATGCGAACAGCGGCACGTGCCGTACGTTTGCCATCACGGGTTTGCAGCATCCAAAGCTTACCCTTTTCGATGGTGAACTCCACATCTTGCATCTCACGATAGTGTTTTTCAAGCTTTGTCCCAACATCCACAAATTGGGCAAATACTTCCAAGTTCTCTTTTTCAAGTTGGGCAATCGGTTCTGGTGTTCGGATACCGGCTACCACATCTTCGCCCTGCGCGTTCATCAAAAAGTCGCCGAACAACACTTTTTCGCCTGTGGACGGGTTGCGTGTAAACGCCACACCTGTGCCCGAACCCGCGCCCATGTTACCAAACACCATCGTCTGAATATTGACTGCCGTCCCCAGATTGTGGGAAATACCAGCGGCGTTGCGATAATCAAATGCTCGTTTGCCGTTCCACGACTTGAATACAGCTTCAATTGCGTGTTCCAATTGCAACAGCGGATCTTGTGGAAAGTCGCTCCCCACATGCTCACGGTACAGCACTTTGAACTGCTGTGTCACGTTCTGCCAAGTCTCAGCCGTCAAATCCACATCAGATTTTACATTGTTCTGCTTCTTAACTTCGGTCAGATAGTCTTCGAATACGTCATCTTCAATGCCCATAACCACCGATCCAAACATCTGAACCAAGCGGCGGTAAGCATCATACACAAAACGGGCATTTCCTGTAAGCGTGACCAAACGCTCGGCAATCGCATCCGTCAAGCCCAAATTGAGGACGGTATCCATCATCCCCGGCATCGAGAACTTTGCCCCCGAACGTACTGACACCAACAATGGGTTATCAATGCTGTTGAACTGCTTACCGGACTGTTGTTCAACCTTCTTAAGCGCTTCTAGCACCTGTTCCCACATGCCCAACGGGAACTTCTGCCCCTCAGCGAGATATGCATTACACGCCTCTGTGGTAATCGTTAGCCCCGGAGGCACAGGAACCCCTGCCCGCGTCATGTCCGCCAAGCCGGAGCCTTTGCCACCAAGTAGAGCACGTACTTTGTCCCATGACCCCCCAACTGCTTTCTCAGCTTGTTCGATCTCATCAAATAAATAAACCCACTTACGCGGTGGGGCGATTTTGCCCGCGTCTGTTGTTTTTTTCACCACATTCGGTTTCGTAAGCGTAACCATTTGCCATACTCCCTGAGTTAAATTTTTTATTTTTGCAATATCTCTATTGTCATCCTCCCCGAGTATTTTCCTTGATGACATTAAGCAGGTTATCGTGTGACAAGCATAATGATCTTTAAATTGGTTCCTCACTCATCCACGAGGCGCAAATTCAACGCGAAAAGAGCCAGCAACATCAAGGCTGCCGGCTCTATATAATTCGTTAAAGCGGGTATGTTCTACCCCATATTAGGATGGTATGTTGTCAGCGCCCGCATGTACTGTACCCGCTCAAAAGCCGTCGGGTCTTCGGCATGTAATTGGCTCACGCTGCCGCGCAGTTGTGCCACCGACTCATACTCATGTGCTTCCATCCACGTCCGTAACTGCTGCTCAACCACGCTCAAGTGCTCGATACCGTGCTTTAGCAGCGCCGAAGTCATCATCGCCACATTCGCTCCTGCCAGCAGCATCTTTACTGCATCCTCGCCAGAGTGAATGCCGCTAGTCGCCGCCAAATCCGCTTGAATACGCTTATATAGAATGCCGATCCACGTCAGCGGTAGACGCATATCATGGGGCGTACTGAGGATAACATTGGGCTTCACATGCAGCGTTTCAAGGTCGATATCTGGCTGGTAGAAGCGATTGAACAGTACCAGCGCATCCGCACCCACCTCGTCAAGTTTCAGCGCCATATGCGCCATATTGCTGAAGTACGGGCTAAGCTTCATTGCAACCGGAATAGTGACTGATTGTTTAACCGCTTTTAGGGTGTCGATATAGGTTTGCTCAACCTGCTGCCCAGTCAAGCTCGCATCAGTCGGAATGTAATACACATTGAGTTCTAAGGCATCCGCACCGGCATCTTGCATCTTCCGGGCGAACTGCGTCCACCCTCCTAAGGTGCTTCCATTCAGGCTGGCAATCACCGGAATATCAACCGCTGCTTTCGCTTTACGAATGAGTTCCAAATATTGGTCTGTTCCGGCATGGAATATCTCCGGTTCTGGTAAATGGGTCAGCGCCTCGGCAAAACTATCTGCTCCGTAGGTTAGATGGTGATACAATGCGTCTCGCTCCTGCCGGATTTGCTCCTCGAACAGCGAGAACAATACGACTGCGCCTGCACCCGCATCTTCCATATGCCGAATATTGCTCACATTTTCGGAGAGGGGCGAGGCTGAAGCCACCAACGGCGAACGCAATGTCATATTTAAGTAAGTAGTCGTGATATTCATTGGTGTTCTCCTTCGCCCTTTGTTCCACGAGAGGCCAGATATTCATACAGCGCCCAGCGTGCATTCACATCCTCTTGCGCTTCCGCGAATAACGTTTTAGCAGTTTCCGGCTTGCTGAATTGCAGCATGTTAAAGCGCGTTTCCATTTGCAGATAATCTTTCACCGGAATTTTCGGTGTACGTGAGTCCAGCGACATCGGGTTATCACCCATCTCCGCCTTATCAGGGTTGTAGCGGTACAGCGGCCATTGACCGGACTCGACCGCCGCCTTCTGGTTTCGCATCCCCTTACTCATATCAATGCCATGCATCAGACAATGGCTATAAGCAATAATCAGCGATGGCCCATCATACGCTTCCGCTTCTAAGAAGGCTCGCAGCGTTTGCTCGTCTTTCGCGCCCATCGCCACCCGTGCCACGTACACGTTGCCATAACTCATCGCAATCAAACCGAGGTCTTTCTTTGCGGCAGGTTTGCCACCTGCTGCAAACTTGGCGACTGCACCGCGTGGGGTCGATTTCGACATCTGTCCCCCTGTATTCGAATACACTTCGGTATCCATCACCAAAATATTGACGTTACGTCCACTAGCAATCACATGGTCAAGACCGCCAAAGCCAATGTCATACGCCCAACCATCACCTCCCACAATCCACACATCCTTCTTCACCAGCGAGTCAGCCAAAGGCAGCAAGCGGAAGGCCGCTTCAGACTGAAGTTCAGCCAACTTTTCTTTCAGTATAGCTACCCGTTCGCGCTGGTCATGAATACCTGATTCGCCGGATTGGTCAGCGGTTAGCAAAGCATCCACCAATTCGCTGCCAATTTCAGCCGCAAGCTGCTGCAACCATTCCCGTGCCATCTCATTCTGCTTATCCAGTGCTACCCGCATCCCCAGCCCGAACTCAGCATTGTCCTCAAACAGCGAATTCGACCATGCAGGCCCACGTCCCTCGCGGTTCTTCGCCCATGGGGTCGTTGGCAAGTTGCCGCCGTAAATCGACGAGCAGCCTGTTGCGTTGGCAATGACCGAACGATCACCGAATAACTGTGAAACCAGCTTGAGGTACGGTGTTTCACCACAGCCAGAACATGCGCCAGAAAACTCGAACAACGGTTGCTGTACCTGCTGCTGCCGGATGCTGCTGACCTTTATGTTACGGCGATCCATCTCCGGTATTTCAGTGAAGAAGTCCCAGTTCTGGCGCTCGGCTGCCAACAGTGGAGGCTGTGCTTCCATATTGATCGCCTTCCGGTTCACCGCCGACTTATTTTTGACTGGACAAACATCGACGCACAGGCCGCAGCCCGTGCAGTCCTCTGGCGATACTTGAATCGTGTACTGCAAATCTTTCCACTCGGTATCCCGCGCCGAAACCGCTTTGAACGTTTCTGGTGCGCCCACTAGCGCCCCTGTCTCATACGTCTTGATACGGATAACGGCGTGCGGGCATACCATCGCACACTTGCCGCATTGGATACAAATATCGGAGTCCCACACCGGAATTTCCGTAGCGATATTACGCTTCTCCCATTGCGACGTGCCGGTCGGGTATGTGCCATCAACTGGCAGTGCGCTTACGGGAATAAAGTCACCGCGTTGGGCGATCATCTCCCCCAACACACCTCGCACGAACTCTGGTGCTCCTGATGCAACGGGCGATAAGAACGTGACATTACTCGTCACTGCATCCGGGACTTTAACTTCAAATAAATTCTCCAGCGTTTGGTCAACCGCTTGCAGGTTCTTTTGGACGATTTCCTCACCCTTCTTACCGTAGGTTTTAGCAATTGACTTCTTAATCTCGGCAATCGCCTCTTGCGGTGGCAGTACGCCGGAGATAGCGAAGAAACACACCTGCATCACCGTATTGATGCGTCCTTTCATACCCGCTTGTTGGGCAATCTTCAGGGCGTCGATCACATAAAACTTAAGCTTTTTGCTAACGATTTGTTCCTGAATAGGCTGTGGCAGCGTATTCCAAACGGTATCCGCCGTATACGGGGTATTCAGCAGAAATACACCACCCTGCACAATCGACTTAAGCATATCATGACGCTCTAAAAAGTTTGGTTGGTGACACGCCACGAAACTTGCTTTCGTTATCAGGTAATTTGAGCGTATTGGCCTTGAACCAAATCGCAGGTGCGAAACCGTCATTGTCCCCGACTTCTTCGAGTCATAAACAAAGTAGCCTTGTGCGTAGTTATCGGTGTTCTCGCCAATGATTTTGATCGAGTTCTTATTAGCGCCCACTGTACCATCTGCACCCAATCCATAAAACACCGCACGGATTACCTCGTCCGACTCAATCGAGAAGTCAGCATCGTAATCAAGGCTCGTATGGCTGACATCGTCATTAATTCCTACCGTAAAGTGGTTCTTTGGCTGTGCTTGGTCAAGATTGTCATAAATCGCCTTCACCATCGCTGGCGTAAATTCCTTCGATGACAACCCATAACGCCCGCCAACCAGCTTAGGCATCCGGTCTTGCTGCCAGCATTCGTATAAGGCTGTCACGCAGTCCAAATACAACGGTTCACCGCCACTTCCCGGTTCTTTTGTGCGGTCAAGTACAGCAATGGCCTTCACCGTTTGCGGCAGTGCGGCAGCGAATCGCTGCATATCGAATGGGCGGTAGAGACGCACTTTCAACACGCCAACCTTTTCACCCCGTGCGGTCAGGTAATCCACCGTTTCATGTACTGCCTCACAGCCCGACCCCATCATCACGATCACACGCTCAGCATCCGGCGCACCATGATAATCAAACAAGTGATACTGCCGCCCCGTCAACTTGGCAAAATCATCCATTGTCTCCTGCACCAAATCGGGACAGGCTGCATAATACGGGTTGACGGTTTCACGCGCTTGAAAGTAAACATCAGGGTTTTGTGCTGTGCCGCGCATGATTGGACGATCAGGTGAGAGTGAACGCGCCCGATGATCCAAAACCTTATCGTAAGGAATCATCGCACGTAAATCATCATCCGTCAGCAGTTCCATTTTGACCACTTCATGCGACGTACGGAATCCGTCAAAAAAGTGCAGGAATGGCAACCGAGTTTTCAATGTCGCCGCATGAGCAATCAACGCAAAGTCATGTGCTTCCTGTACCGAAGCAGACGACAGCATTGCCCATCCGGTTGCCCGTGCCGCCATCACATCGCTGTGGTCGCCAAAAATTGAAAGCCCCTGTGCCGCCAACGCCCGTGCAGCAATATGAAAAACCGCCGAAGTCAGTTCTCCAGCGATCTTGTACATATTTGGGATCATCAGCAGCAACCCTTGGGAAGCAGTAAAGGTGGTCGCCAGCGCGCCAGCTTGCAGCGCCCCGTGGATAGCACCTGCCGCCCCACCTTCACTTTGCATTTCAACCACCTGCGGCACAGTTCCCCACAGGTTCATCTTGCCGGCAGATGCCCATTCATCTGCCCATTCCCCCATTGGGGTCGAAGGGGTAATGGGGTATAGTGCAATCACTTCATTTAATTGATAAGCGACACGAGCAACCGCTTCGTTACCATCAATAGTTGTTACCACTCGTTCTTTCATATTTTAGTTCTCCTCACCCACCTATGGAGTGTCATCATGCTCAATCAATGGGACTTTGCAATATCAATCAACATAAAGATTGAATATCCGACGATAGATCAATGATGCGCTTAACAGCGTTACTATCGCCAGTGACCTGTGTAATATGAAAGAGGTCGCATTTGTCGGTTTTATAATGATGATGAATAGCTTGAACTTAAAATTTACTACTAACCAATGGTGCGAGTTGAAATGATCCTGAAAATAGCTCAAACTATGAGTGTCAAAATCGTAGGAGAGTTCATCCATGTCAACCGAAGACATCATCGTCCATATCTTTTATCTTGTCGATAAAGGATTGAAAGGGGACAGGCGTGTGCCGCAAACTCATTTGTATCTTGGTGAGATTGTTACGATTGGCATCTTGTTTGCGATTAAAGATGGTCATTCCGACACACAGAAGTCTGGACTATCTAACACCGAGATAATGCAATGAAACAGAGTACGAGACCCCTCATAATAGTGGATACAGCATGATGAGTAAAACGTATTTAGTTATTGTCGAATCACCCGGCAAAATTAAGAAACTCAAGGCCATTCTCGGTGCAGACTACGAAATTATCGCCAGTATGGGTCATGTGGTCGATTTGCCACCGAAATCGTTCGGCATCAATCTCACCACCATGCAACCGGACTACGTGGTGCTCAAAGGGGATGTCGCCAAGCGTATCCGGGGCGAAGCGAAGAAAGACTATAAAACGGTATACCTTGCCTCAGATCCTGACCGCGAGGGCGAAGCGATTAGCTATCACATCGCCAGCTTGGTCAAGCGTGCTAACTCGAAGGCAGTGATGCAGCGGGTTACTTTTGATGCCATTACACCATCTGCTGTGAAAACCGCATTTGATCAACCTCGTGCGCTGGATAATCGTCTGGTCGCCGCGCAGGAAACACGGCGTTTGTTGGATCGAATGGTGGGATTCCCGGCTTCCCGTTTCCTGTGGCAGTTTGTGCAGGGCAAAGGATTATCTGCCGGACGGGTGCAGAGTGTGGCACTGAGGTTGGTGGTCGAACGAGATCAAGCCATTGCCACCTTCATCCCTGAAGAATACTGGACAATTACTGGGCTATTCAAAGCAGAAGATGGTGAATTCACCGCAAAACTAACCAAGTGGCAAGGGAAGAAACCCGCTCTGAAAACTCAGACCGATGCAGAGGCTGTGCTGACAGCACTTAAAGGTGCCCCCTTCCAGATTAAAGATGTCATACCTAAACAACGACAGCAGAAACCACCGATTCCGTTTATCACGTCGTCATTGCAACAGGCGGCCAGTTCGCACCTGAAACTCTCACCGGATACCACAATGAAGCTGGCGCAGCAGCTTTATGAAAATGGACACATCACCTATATGCGTACCGACAGTCCGGCCGTATCGCCCGAAGGTCAAGCGATGGCTAAGGCAACGATCCGGCAGTTGTATGGTGACAACTACGTGGGCAGCAGTCGCTATGCTGCTAAAGGCAATGCGCAGGAAGCGCACGAGTGCATCCGCCCTACCGCTACCGATGTATCACCGAATGCCTTGCGATTGAGCTTTGGTAAAGAAGGTGAACGAACTGCCGCTTTGTATGAACTCATCTACAAACGCTTTCTCGCTAGTCAGATGGCAAATGCCATCTTCAACGAAGTTCTTGTTAGTGTGGTGGGGGGTGCAGCCCTCTTCAGTGCCAAAGGCTCACAACTCGCATTTGACGGTTTCCTTCGTGTCTATGGTTACGCCGAAAGAACAAGATGTGGTCAAAAGAGCTGACGAAGAGGACGAAGAAGAAACGCCGACTAATAAACGCCTACCGCGATTGAAAGCCAATGAACCCGTACAGCCGCTCAAACTGACCCCACAGCAGCATTTTACAAAGCCACCCGCACCTTACACCGAAGCCTTGTTGATTAAAGCTCTGGAGCAGAACGGTGTGGGTAGGCCATCCACTTATGCCCAGACGGTCTCAACCATTAAGCAGCGTGGCTATGTCGCCATTCTAAACCGCAAACTGTCGGCGACTGCACTAGGCAAAGAAGTTCATCAGGTACTCTCGACCAAGCTGCCGGGTTTATTCGAAACCTCTTTTACCGCCGGAATGGAAATAAGTCTCGACGAGATTGCTGCCGGCAAGCAAAACGGGCGTGACTATTTGCGAGGATTCTGGACGCAGGTATCGCCTTTGTTTGGGCAGCAGGTTATCACAGCGACGCTAGCGCAATCTGCTCCATCCAGCGGCGGAACCGAAGGCACTGCGACCACGCCAAAACGTACTCGACGCACGAAGTCCCCCAAGACTCCTCGTAAGTCTTCGGCATCAGTGTCTACGCCTGTCAGCAGTGAGTATGGCACCTGTCCAAAGTGTGGAAAAGCATTGGTCAAGCGCAAAGGGCCGCGTGGCGAGTTTTTAGGTTGCACTGGATTTCCGAAGTGCCGGTTTACCAGTCCCTTACCTTAAAACACTATTCGTAGTCAATCAACAATGCTGAAGTACTTTTTGAGCAATCTACTACAAATACAGCTATTGTTCCAATGACTTTACAGAGCTTGCGAAATCTAAGTCGGCGTATGATCACTCGTTTTCCCAACAGCGTGCTTCACAGTCATCACTACTGTATTGGGGATAAACGATCAATCGTAGAGGAATCACCCATTCCAACAACCGAATCACCTATAAAATAAAGACATTATGCGTTACTTCTAAAGCGTGAAAGGGATCGTCTTGAAAAAGCCTATAGGGTTTGCGCTGTTAATCATGTTGTTTGTGGGGTTGTTCACGGTCTCCGCCGAAGACAATGTTGCTCCATTGGTTCAACCCGTACAGGTTCTTGTCGATAGTGCATTTACCCGTATTGTCCCTTTATCAGATGCCAAACCAAGTGCTTCGGTTTTTGAGGGTGACATACTCGAAGCTGTAGGCCGCAATGCTGACGGAACATGGTTTGAAGTGCGCCGTCCGCGCCGCCCGAATAATCTTGGTTGGATTTCGATCAAAATGGTCAGCAACAACTTCAACATTGAATTTCTTCCGCTAACCGACAGTGTTACCGGTGTCACCGGTTCAGAACCAATTCTGGAAAGCACTTTCGCGGTTTATGTCAACATCGAGTCTGTTTTACGTGGCGGCGCACTTGCAGAATCCCCGCGCGTCGGCATTGTACCGTTTGGCGTGATCATTCCAGTTTTCGCCCGCAACTGGGATGCCACCCGAATACAAGTCAACTATCTCGGCACAAAAGGCTGGATTTC
>JAPUDW010000258.1 GCA_027492915.1 Bacteroidota bacterium
TGTCATTCTCCCACTATACTCCTTTCTTCCCTAATCCTGAATGTTATCCTGTGAAAACCTCCAATCATTCGCCCCATGCAGCTAAATTTATTTTACCGCGCGACCAAGGTTTGAACCCCATCCGCCGCTTCGACCAACCAACCTTCCGTACCGGTCGGCAGTTGCACCCTCCACCAGATCAGCCCATCGGCGCTGCTGGTCGGCCCTTCCAACAAGGTCACAATCGTGCCATTACGGACCGTCCCCAAACGCTGCGAAGTCCGGTCAGGCCCACTGCGCAGGTTCAGCACTTCGCCCTCGGTAGTTTGGGCGGTTGCTTCACCCCCGACCGCTAACACCGACGAGGCGGGTGGTGCAATCGGCGGGGTAGTTGGCACAGCGTTGGCTGTAGCCGCTGCCCGCCCCCACGCGGGGAACGCGGCTTCGGCGGTCACAGGCGCGGCATCACTCACCCATGCCAACCACCCGAACGCCCCTGACGAACTCTCCCACACTGGAACCGCTGTATACGGGGAGATGGCTGATCGCGTTTCGACGTAATAAAGTGCCATCCCACCCGAATCTTCGCTGTCGTTCGCCGTGAAAATAAATCCGTCCAGCGTCCCCAACACGGTCGTAATATCATTCGAGGGGTTATCCCCGACGATACCGCTCAACTCGCCGCTGCGTTCGTACACTTGCACTTCTTGAACAAAGCTGCCATCCGGCGGGTTCTCGTAATGGATGACCGCTACCCGTTCGCCACCCTGTACGAAACGCGGACTGTAAACAGGCTGTAATGGCGTGACGATGAAGCGTTCAGCAGCCTGCGGGTCAAACACTTGCAGGGTATTATTGCTAGGGTAGCCACTGATCGGGTCGGCGCTGTCGGGGAAGCGGTCATCGGAAATGGTGCTGATAACCTCACCCGTCGGCACAAACGTGTCGTTATCCGGCGTGATATAAGCCGGATTCGCCACGATAGAGCCGCTGGCAATATTCCACGTATAGGCATCGTAGCTTGCCATCCCGTCCGTGCCCAGCGGAATCATCATAAATTTGATTTCCTGGTTACGGTTGGACATGACCACCGCCAGCAAGAAACCGAATGCCGGTGATTCGACGCTTTCAACAGCCGTATCACTTTCGGTCAGCGTGGTGGTGATGCTGGCAGTCGCAAGATCAACCACCAGTATTTGCCAACCGACCGTTGACCCCATCTCGGTATAGCTAAAGGCAAACGAACTGTTCGCCTCACTAAAATTCAGCGCGTTGGCGCTAAATTCCAAACTGGTAGTGACCGACGGTGACAGCGCCATACTGTAAACGGTGGCGAAGGCATTCAGGTCAAAGATGTTGACAAATGTCGCCGTGCTGGTGGTTGCCGCGTAACCCACTAGCACACCATCCGGCGAGATCGCGACACTTCGGGAAAAGCTGCTGCCGGTTTCGGCTGGTAACTGGATTTGGCTCAACACTGTTCCCGCACTATCCACCTGCGTCAGCCTGCCGATCTGGTTTTCGTACAGCCATGCCGTCCACGGTGAGCCTACCGACTGCGCCTGTGCAGGTATGACACCGATCAAACCGATTAACAAAACAACCATCCACAAGATAAATTTACGCGGCAGCATATCCACTCCTTCACTAAAAACGTGCTTTAGATCACACACGTTATCCATTCACAGGGTTCAAACCAGTGTTTTTACCGTTGATCAATAGTGTAATGGTTTTAGCGCTTTAACGCATAGGGTTGCTGGTAAACGCAGCCTATTCGCCGTATTCAAAGGGCAGCAAACATGGTTGAAGCAGCGGGTAAAAATAGGCGGCTTACCTGATCAGCAAACCGCATATCTCTGCGGAGGCAACAAACGCTAGCGGACTTCAATATTAATCGTCGGCGCGGGAAGCAGGATTTGCTGACCGTTAACGCTGTCCGTCGCCGTCAGGCTGCAAGCGATGGGCGCAGCACCAACACGAACAGCTTGCCAGCGGTACTCAACAAAGCCGCTTTGACCGGGGAGGATCGTGCCTTGCAGCGGTGTGCTGGAGACAAACACCAAGCTCCGCCCCAACTCGACACAGCTCAAGCTCAAGTTGGTGAAGGGTGTTTTACCACGGTTGCCGAACTTGGCCTGTATGAACACCGTCTGCCCGACGGTAGCCACACGGGTCGCGCACACTGCATCAAAATACAACCGGGTTTCCGACAGCACATTGACCGAAACTGGAACACTGCTGGTGGTGAAGGATTGGTTGCTGGCGACATCAACACCTGTCAGATCACAGCGCACTTCGGTCACGCCGGCAGAGGCAGCACGGTACATCTGTGAAGTGTTAAAGCCCTGATTCGCGCCGACCGTTGAGGGGTAGCCCTGAATGGACGAGGCGACGAGGTACGTACCATTCGGGAAACATTGGATACGGGTGACACGGATACTGCTCGTACCGTTATTGCTGACGTTGATGCTCAGCTTCGGGGTGCGCCCTATGGTGGCAACCGACTGGTCAAAGGCGATGCTGATGGTGGCATCTGCCGCCTGTGCAAAACCCAATTGCAGGCTGAAAAACAACATGAGCGCGACCAAAACACCTGCTCGGAAAAAACGCTTACTTTGGAAATAAGACCGCATGTTAACCTCCAAAAAATATTCTAGTGACCACATTTTACGAACAAATAACAAATTCATTTTTAGAGCAGATGATGAGCAGGTTTTTAGGCTACGCGAGCCTATTATGAGCGTTTGATAAGCGAACTTTCGAAACCTTGCAAGCGTTACAGAACAAAAACGCGATGTGAACCTCTGATCTAAAAACAAGAAACACGATATCGAACAATAATCGAATCGGCAGTTGTGGCTGCCAGTTAAAAGCTGAACCTCCGTCTTGGGTTCTGTGTAAAATGGGCATACTTAACACCACAGGATAACGATGATGCCAATTAAACGCCTATCCCTGCTGTGCTGCCTGCTGCTGTGTCTGTGCCTCGCGACCGTGAGCGCACAAGAAGCGACACCCGAAACGACACCGGAAAGCACCGCAGAAGCGACCGCCAGCGTCGGATTCACGGAAGCCGGAAGTTACAACGTCCGCCAGCCGGTCGGTGATCTGGTGCGGCAGTACACGTTATATGTGCCGGAAAGCTACTTCGAGGCCGAAAGTTCGGCACCGCTGATTCTGGCGCTGCACGGCGCGGGTGGCACCGGGCAGGGGATGCAGGCATTCTCCGGCTTGGACGCCATCGCCGACAAAGAAGGATTGCTTGTCGCCTATCCCGATGCCATCAGCAATGCGTGGAATGACGGGCGCGGCGACGGCGTGAGCGAAATCAACGACCTTGGCTACCTTGCGCACATCATCGACTCGGTGGCGGAGAAGGCCAACATCGACCGGACGCGCGTATATGCTACCGGCTTTTCGCGCGGGGCGATGATGGCTTACCGGCTCATTTGCAACTTCCCCACCCAGTTCGCCGGCATCGCGGCTGTCGCTTCCACCTTCCCCACTTACTTGATACCCGAATGCCAGAATGCGCCGCCTGTGGCTGTGCTGATGGTGCAGGGAACCGACGACCCGATTGTGCCGTGGACGGGCCTCCGCACGGGTTACCTATCAGCGATGAGCAGCCTGCGCTTCTGGGGTCAGCACAACCGTTGCAGCACGCTTGGGCCAATTAAAGAGGCGGTTGACCTGAACCCGCTGGACGGTACCCGTTTGCTCATTCAAGAAGCCAGCAAGTGTGAGCAGCCCGCGATCCTCTACGGCGTGTTCAACGGCGGGCATACATGGCCGGGACATCCCATTCAGGCAGGGACGGAACTCGGCCTGACCAGCGCAGACTTCGACGTGGCAGTGGCGATGTGGGAATTTTTCGCGCCGCTGGCGGTTGAGGAGTAGCTTTTAGCAGTTAGCGATTGGCGTTTAGCTCTATACAAAGTACGTTTTATGGCGGCGGTGGCGGCGAAGTCGTCGTCGCCATAAGAGCGTTTTTCCGACATAAAAGTTGAAAATATTACAACTGTTACAACATACGATTTGCCCCATTTACAACGTTTGAGGGAGCAAATGCGAAATGTGGGTCACGGAAGCCTGCGCACCAAATTTCATCGGTATCAGAAATGACATTTGGCAAAAATGGCAGCACGACAAGCGTCGGCAATGGCAAAGGGTGTGCCGCCCTAAAGGACTATAGCCGCCAAGATTGCCAAATTTTTAATTTGCAGCAATGAACGGTAGGGCTGCTGCTGCAACGTTTGCTGCAAAACAGCCATTCTTAGATGCGATCACACCCCTATTCCCCGTAGTAACAAGGAAAGGGAGCAAGATGTGGTTACGTATGTGAACAGCATAGCAGAGATGAAGGGGTTTAGGGTGACCATTTGGAAGAACATTTGGTAGCTTTTAGCGCAGATTGGCGCTAACTATTTTGAGGGAGCGTGGTTGTTAAGTGGGTTGACAGAGGGTTGGAAAAAGGTTTGTCGGGTTAACCGAAAATAAACCTAATTTATAGTACTGAGTTAAAGACAAACGCAAGAAATTTGGGGTGCAGCCATTACTTCATGCGAACGCGCTCACGTTTGAATAATTCAAACCTATGTGAAAAGTCTTTAAACCAAGTTGATAAGCGTTTGTTGGCAAAGCGTTTCTCAAAATCCTTGTCGATCAACCGCAGTACTGTCCCAAGTTTGGTGAGAGATACCCATCCATCTTGCTCGGCAGAATTTTGATAGGCTTGCACTAGTAGGTTCAGCATTGTTTCGCTGCTGGATGTCGATGCAATCGCTTTTGTGGGTGATGCTGAGGCTTGTTTAGCAGCAGGCTTGGTTTTCGGAGCAACAGCAGTGGTCGGTTTGGCAGGCGCAACCGTTTTTGCGGCATTCTTGGGCTTAGGAGGAGCAGGTGATTTAGCTTTTGTGACCTTCGACTTAGTAGGAGATGCTACTTTTAATGATGGCGCCGCCTGTTCAGCAGTTTTGGAAGAAGTTTTAGATTTAGTTTCCGTGGGTGCTTTACTGAGCAATTTAAACATCGCAGGCGTTTTAAGTATTTCAGCCGTTGTTGAGGCTTTTGGAGTTAACTTCGATTTAGCAGCGTTTTTGGGTTCGGATGCCTTCTTTTGGCGCTTTAGGATTTCTTCAACATCAAAAAACTGATTGCAGATCTTTCTTAACTCGGTAGACTTTTGGGATTTATTGCCGATGCCAATGACTTTCGCCCCTTTTTGACGTATGCGCTCGCAGACAGCTGCAAAATCACCATCGCTTGAGACAATGAAGTAGATATTGGCCTCATTTTTATCAAGCATCAAAGCGACATCCATTGCCAACCCGAAATCAGTCGCGTTTTTGCCAATGCGATTTTGTTGTACCCGTTTAACACTAAGCTTGCTTATTGTTTCAGCGTGCGCAGATAGTGGTAGCGTTTTCCAATCCCCATATGCCCTTTTTGCTTTAAATGTGCCATATGTCGCACAGAACTCGATAATCTGTTTGGTATAAGCAAGTTGGGCGTTATCACCGTCGATTAGTAACGCCACCGTTTTTGAAGGGGTATTCATCAACATACCTATTCGAGAAACATAGACCTATATAACATTTAATACCAATATCGGGCGTTTGAACAGTAAGAAGTGCTAGGCGCAGTTTGTAGGTGTTGAGGGAAGAAGCGGAAGGGTTTGAGAAAGTGTTTAAAAGTGCAAAACAGGGAGCACCTATTTGTGCTCCCCTACAAACATGAATTTTGAGTTTGGGGTTACGATACCCAAATTGGCAGGGTTTTAAGGCCGCGAACCGCCATCGACGTGCGCCACTGGACTTCATCCGGCTTAACCGCAAGCTGCATATTCGGGAAGCGGGCAACTAAGCGCTGTAAGGCGATTTTGCCTTCCATTCGTGCCAGCGGTGCGCCGAGACAGTAGTGAATGCCAAGGCCGAACGCCAGATGCTTATTCGGCGTGCGGGTAATATCCAACTGGTCAGCATTCGGGAAAGCGGTTTCGTCGCGGTTGGCGGAGGCAATGCCCAACAGGATACGGCTGCCCTTCGGGATCTTCTGCCCGCTGAGTTCAACTTCTTCCAAGTTGTAGCGCGGCGCGATCTGCTCAACGGGGTTGGTAAAACGCAGCAGTTCTTCAACTGCGCTGTCGATCAATTCGGGCTGATTTTGCAGTTTGTGAAGTTGATCAGGGTTTTCGAGTAAGGCGAGTGTGCCGTTACCGATCAAGTTGACGGTGGTTTCGTGGCCTGCCAGCAGCAGGATAAAAATCATCGCGATCAGTTCATCTTCGTTCAGGCGGTCACCATCTTGTTCGGCCTGAACCAACGCCGTCACCAAATCATCCTGCGGGTCTTTGCGCCGGAGCTTAATCAACCCCTTGAAGAAGCGGTATAACTGGAACACGTTGCTGGCTTTGCCGATCATCTGGAGCTTACTGCCGCCTGTAATCTCTAAAAAGGTACCCATCCACTTATGGAATTTGTGACGATCTTTATGCGGTACGCCCATCATATCCGAGATGACGGTCAGGGGAATCGGCAGCGCGAAGTCCTCGATCAAATCGACGCTGCCTTTCTTCGCCATCTTTTCTAGCAGTTCATCGGTCACATTTTCGATGACCCCGTTCATATCTTGCAGCATACGCGGGGTGAAAGCTTTGTGAACAAGGTCACGCAGGCGGCGGTGGTCAGGGTCATCCACCAGAATCATGCTGTTTTGAAAAGTCGTCAGCGCTTTGGGCATCCACCACTTCGACTGCGAGGTGTCGCCGACCTTACGCATATCGCTGGAATAACGTGTGTCTTTCAAAATCGTGACGACATCATCATAACGTGTGACCAGAAACGCTCGTCCCAGCCCCATCGTCGTGTTTTCAAGCAGCGTAATCGGTTCGTGTTCGCGGAGATTTGCATAGGTGGGATAAGGATCTTGCCGGAATTGGGGCGAGGTCGTATCAAAGGTCATGCAGTTTGTATTCCTTTACTCGCGAACAGATGTGGTTGTGCTACACCGTGTAGTATTTCTCATCATAAGGCTGTTCCATGACGCTCGTCAACGAAAACACCATTAATAAAACAGGCGAATCGTTGTGGACTCGCCTGTTGTGAGGGATGAGGGATAGGATACTTAGGGCTTGAGGCGGAACTGTGCCAAGTTTTCGCCGATGACGGTCGCCTCGCCACCCGCAAACGGCAGGAGATAGAGGTTGACGGGAACCAGCGCCCGCTGCGCCGAGCCATCGTTGTCGGCCAATATATCCAGCGTACCATCAGCGATACCATTCACCCACTGATCCATGTTAGCGATCTGGCTGAAAATCAGCGACTGCCCATCAGGGGTGATCTGCATACGCCCGATAACATAAGCTTCCGCGCTGTACAACTCGGAATCCTCGCCAGTCGCGGGGTTCAAGTGATGGATGCTCACGCGGTAGGTCGGCACATCGAAGTCGGCGCTGCCCATAACACTGGCAAACTTTTCCTTGCCTTCGGCGCTGATATTTTCCATCAGGTTGCCCGTAATCGTGCGGCTGCTGTAGAGCAAGCTGCCATCCGCCAACATCGCAAGCTGTTCCGGTTGGGCACTGGTCGGCACATCGGTGAGTTCACGGGTTTCAAGGTTAATCAGCACCAGTGTTGTCACCGGCCCTTCAGCGTTATAGGTCGAGCGCACGGCGGCTAGGGTCTTGCCGTCACCCGCCAGCACAGCGCGACCTACCGCGAACTGAGGTTCGCCTTCTATAGGTTCGAGATAATTATCACCGACCAATGGGGTATCTTCGCCACCCTGCGGCGCAAACAACTTCAGGCCGCTGCCACCACAGTTGGAACTGTGCAAAATGCCGTAGTCCGTCCATTTGAGGATGAGATCGTTACCGCCAAAACCCGCTTCTTCCCAATACGCCCAGTCACCGGGGAATGGTGAACCACCCCCGCAGCCGGTACCCATCTCAAACGTACCAATCGACTCGGCGACCGCACCGGCTTCCGGCGCAATCCGCTTAATCTCGGAGGTGTAAGGTTTGCTGGTATCGGTAAAGTCGCCTGCACTGACGAACATCACCTGCCCATCGGGTGTCCAGCTTACGGGGAAACCTGCTTCAAGAGCGCCTGTATCCAGCACGACCGATTCGCTGCCGGTCGCATCTGTCACGGCGATGCCGGTGGTGAAGTCCTCGTTAAAAATAAGGTAAGCCAGCTTGGTGCCGCCGGGGTTCCAGTTCAGACTCAAGTAACCATTATTCGCCGCGCTGTTCACAGGCAGCAACGTACCGCCGCCGGTAATGACAAGGCTGTCATTCTGGACAGCAGCACCAGCCGGTACCGCATCTTGTGCTTGCACCGCGCTAACTAAGCCAAGTGAGAGCAAAGCAACAGTCGCCCATCTTGAAATTCGCTTCATATTTTCTTCCTCCATAAGTGCATCCATAGGGCATTATAGGCTGACGTTATACGAATTGTAACAGGCGCTTACCCTACGCCCATTCCACGCACAGCCGTTACAAAAACCTTTAACGTTCAACATGTTATAAAACCTTAACGTGGGTACAAAATGTTTATAAAATGATGAGCGGATAACAAAATTGATAGGTGAACTCACACGCCTATCACCTGCTATTCAACAACCAATGTTAAAAGACAACCACCGCCCAAAGATGGCGGGTGTGATTAGACTTCAGACGGAAAAGAGGAACCACCATGCGCGTGGGTTTTATTTACAATATTGCAACGGAAGAACTGCTGCGTGAGCGCCCCGAAATGACGCTGCGCGACTCGGACGCGATTGAGACCATCGAGGAAGTCACCCGCGCCCTGCAAGCCGGTGGGCATGAGGTAGTGTGCATGAATGCCGACCCGCAGCTTCCGGCACGGCTGACACAGGAGAACTTCGACATCATCTTTAATATCGCCACAGGGGTTTACGGCGAGACACGGCAGGCCCATGTTCCGGCGATGCTGGATTACCTGCGCATCCCGCACACTGGCCCCGGCGTGTTGGGCGAAACCATCTGCCACCACAAGTTTATGCAGAAGTATGTGTTCGCCGCGCTGGGTTTGCCGACTGCGCCCTACCAGATGTTCAACCGCGCCGATGAGCCGCTGAACGCCGCGCTGCAATTCCCGATCATCTGCAAACTGCCCTCGGAAGGGGCAAGCATGGGGCTGGATTACGGCTCGGTGGTGCATGACGAGGCGGCGCTGCGCGAACGGGTGGCGTTCCTCATCGAAACCTACAACTGCCCTGTACTGGCGGAACAGTACATCGACGGGCGCGAGTTCACGGTGGCGGTGCTGGGCAACAACCCGCCGTATGCCATGCCGATTGCCGAGTTGGAATTTTTCGGTCAGCTCCCCATCCGGCTCGACCAAGTGGAGGACTCGAACTTCGAGATGCTTAAGCAGGCAACGGGGCGCGACCTTGAGCTGGTGGAGATGGAAAGCCGCTCGAATGTCCCCGCCAACCTGCCGCCGGAACTGGACGCACGAATCCAAAAGTTGGCGATTGCGGCCTACCAGGCGGCGGGGTGCAAAGATTGGGCGCGGATTGACCTGCGGATGGACAAGGCCGGCAACCTGTACGTGCTGGAAGCCAACCTCGGCCCCGGTATCGCGTCCGACTGCATCTTCGCGCGGTGTGCCTTCGCGGCGGGCTGGAGCTTCGACAAGCTGGTGAACACGATCCTCAACCATGCGTTGGAACGCTATGCGGACGCGGGTAACGAGCGCATCAATTCGTTCCTCGGTACGCTAGCAGTCGAGCGCGAACGGGCGTAGACAAATTAAGCACCAGTAGTTGGTGATAAGGGGTTTGTCGGATGGCAAATCCCTTTATATTTGAAGTTGAGTCCTAAAATATGCCACTCAAGAAAATAATCTTATTCATCATTTGCACGTTCAACTTCGGGCATTTCAGTGCTGGCAGTCTTTTAGCCACACATCAAACACCTGAATCATCCGCTTGTTTGTCGGATAAACTCGCTCTTCATTTAGCTTTATCACCTGACGGAAAGCAGGCATTGGCTGAACTGGCTACCATAAGGGAGGTGTGGTTATGGGACACGGCAAGTGGAAAAAAACTCTGGACTTATCCGGGTAATTCCCCTCAAATTACCAATCTTGCATTTTCACCCGATGGGAAATACTTTGTCATCAGTGAATTGGACAAGGCCACGGTCTGGGATAGCGCGACCTTCGAACAAATTGGCGTATTTCCTCGTCCACAACAAGCCCGCTATACCGATTCCATCTTTTTGCCAGACAATAAATACATTTTAGTGAGTGGTGCAGGTGAAAGTGCTCAGCTTTGGGAGATTGCATCTCAAAAGCTCATTCACACCTTTCCGGGATCAGCAACTACCTATTTGTCTCCCGATGCAAATTATCTGTTAGTACAGAGTCAGAATGAGTTGAGTTGGGATTTGTGGAATATTTGGGAAGGGGTCAAACTCCAGCACTCCGCACTTTACGCCTGATAGTAAGTGGGTCTCAACCGAGGATCCGCGAACTGGATTAATTCTCACCTCAATCCAGAATCCAAACATCACTCAATATATCCTTCCTCCACGACAATGGTCTCATGGATTACAATTTTCACCGGATGGTAAATACATATTCACCGGAGATGATAACGGAGGAAACATTTTGGTGGAAGTTGCGACAGGACAAACAGCTTTTAC
>JAPUDW010000259.1 GCA_027492915.1 Bacteroidota bacterium
TAAAATTTTCGCTAACCGAATTCAAACCTTAAAGTTTGTTTCGCAAAAGGGAGCGAATAGCCTTTGCTCCCTCTGCTGCCTTTATGAGTGCTTCCAATAACCGAGCGCGTTTATCGCCTTTTTATTCAGGCGGCGTTCATTTTGTAAATAGTTGCGAATGCCGCGGACAACCCCCGACTCGCCAGCTACCCAACAATAGCCGTCACCCGTATGTGCCGTTGATGATCGGATAGCAGTTTCCAGCAGCTTACTTTGATGGGTGGTGCTTTTGCCCCGATGCAGCCATTGAATATTGGCCTTGGCTTGTGTTTCGATTGGCAGTTCGTCGGCTGCATCCTCAACCTCGATAAACACATCCGCCTGAGTGCCTGCTGGCAGTGACTCTACAATCGAGGCAATCGCTGGCAGCGCGCTTTCGTCACCGGCTAGTAGATACCATGCCGCATGGGTTGGCGGTTGGAAATCGTGACGTGGGCCGATGAAGCCGACTTGTTCTTCCGCCTGCACAGCCCGCGCCCAGACAGAACCGGGTGTATTGCCATGTAAAAAGACATCAATATCCAATTCTAAAGCATCGGGGTTGAAATGTCGGATGGTATAAGCGCGGAGGTGATGCTGCGGCGAGCGACCTAGCAAATCGAACATTTTAGGCATAAAGCCTTTTTCACCGGGCAGTGGTAGATAAAGTTTGAGCGCGTCCGCAGGCAATACGTTGCCCAACAGCGGTTGCAAGCCTTCGCCGCCCAAGGTTACCCGCCGCATCCTCGGCGCGATGTCGGTAGCACGGATGATACGCGCGAGAACACGCGACATGCCAAAAGGTGCGCTGGCATGGGTTTCAATCTGTACAGTCATGTGAGTGTCTCCATTACATCAAAGACACTTATCATAAAGATTTGAAGGGTTTGTTTCTACACAGGTGATTAAGAACTAAGTTTCGCCAATCGCTGGCTAAATATCGCGCTCCTGAAACAGCGAATTTGAGTCACGTTAATTTTCAATAAACACACTGCACATCGTCATGCGAAGTTAAGCGATATTGAGTACGCGGGCAATATCGTCTGCATGGGCATTTTCGTGGTCAGCCATCACCTGTAATATCTCGGCGGCGCTCAAAATATGACCGGAACCATGCCGACCCTGGTTATCGAGCGCGGCATCATCGAGCGTGTCCAGCCACACTTCCCGTTCGGCAAAGCTGGCGGCGAGTGAAGCACGGATGTCACCAATTGAAGTGTCGGCACGTTTTTCCACCGAACGGCGGTTGTAGCGCTCAAGGTCGAAGTCGGCAGGAATAGGGTTTTCCCCCCGCGTGATGCCCATTACGGTTGAAGTTTGCCCCTTGTCGCTAATCATCAGGTGAATGGCGAGCTGGCGCACCGTCCACGCCGCGCCTTCGGTATAAACCTGTGTATCCCAACGGTCGCCTACCAGATCAAGCACATGGTTCAGATGTTGGCGGCTTTGGGTGAGGTTCGCTTTGAGTTCCGTCAAGCGTGACATGGTGTTTGCTCCAATAGATTGTCTAAGGATATGAGTGGGAGTCTGAGAACATGTATAAAAAGGTTTGGAATATGGTTTACTTGTTTGTGTCCACGGCTACGAATAATGTCTTTTCGTAGGGACGAGATACATCTCGTCCGCACCATCTACTCCAAACATCTTCTTGTACGTGAGTGTTTAATAGGTCGATATTTTGCTTTTGCTCCCTTCTCCCCTGTTGCTACGGGGGAGAAGGGCTGGGGATGAGGGGGTTATACGACACCATCCTCAATGATTGTTTTCTATGTCTTACAACTGTACATAGCTGTTTTCCGCGAGGACAAAACGGTGCGTTTCTGGCATATGGTTAGCGGCGGAAAGCTGCGCGTTATCCGCCAGCAAACTGGAGTCGATGCGCCCTTTGATGTTGCTGATGGTGCAGTTCTTCATCACGATGCTGGCTTCGATCTCACTGCCTTCAATCGTGACATTATCACCCAGCGCCGTATACGGGCCGACATAGCTGTTACGGATAATCGTATTATCACCGATAATCACCGGCCCGCGCACCACGCTGTCGATCACCTGACTATTTTTCCCCAAAATAACGCGGTGCGTAACGGTCGAGTTGCCGATGATCTGCGTCTTATCTTCGTTAGCAGGGGTGTAAGGCAGTTCTTCGAGCACCAGTTGGTTCGCCAGCACAATTGCATCCGGCTTACCGGCATCAATCCACCAGCCCTTGAGGATGTACGAATCAACACGTTTTCCATCATCGACGAGCTGTTGAATAGCATCTGTAATTTCAAGCTCATTGCGCCACGATGGTTTAATGCGCGAAATGGCGTCAAAAATGCTGGGGCGGAACAGGTACACGCCTGAAATGGCGAGGTTGGACTTGGGTTCCTTGGGCTTTTCCACCACACGGGCAATCGAGCCATCCGTGTTCAGTTCGGCGATACCGAAGCGCGTCGGGTCGGAAACTTCCCCCAGCGCAATCGCGGACTCGGCGCCGGAACTTAGGAAGTTGGCGAACATAGAACTCATCGTATCTTGGAAGATGTTGTCGCCTAAAAATACGCAGAACGGATCATTGCCCACAAAATCTTGGCATAGGCTGACGGCGTGTGCCAACCCTTTTTGTTCGGCTTGCACAATGTATTGCAGTCGGATACCCAGCGCGGCACCATCCCCCAACGTTTGGGGCAGGGGCGAGTCGAGGTCATTGACAACAATACCAATTTCGTCAAAGCCCGCTGCTTTAAGAACGTCAAAGGCGTAACCAATGAGTGTTTTGTTGGCAACAGGCACAAGCGCTTTGGGCATGGTCAGCGTGACTGGGCGCAAACGAGTTGCCTTACCAGCAGCGAGAATAACAGCTTTCATAAATGTCGGTGCCTCCGTTGGCGTGTGAAAAAGGCTGCGAGACGTATTTGCATGGTACAGAAGAATTCCTTGCAGGGCAACAACAACTTGATCTAAATTGCACAAAAGAAAAGTGAGGATAAGCGTGTGCTATATCCTCATCTCTGCTTCACCTCAAACGAGGTTGAGGCAATACATTCCTGTGTTGTCGGGGTTTTACGGGCAAGTCATAAACTTTCCCGTATTGCTCCCCTCACCACATCCCTATTTGATTCGCGTGGTAAGGGGAATTGAGTGAGGTAAACCCGTTACTGTGTGGCTTCGTCCAGATAGGTGATAGCCGCTTCCAGCACCGGATCGCCGGTCGAGAACAAGGTTTCTTCGTCCACCGGAACCTTCACCGTCGGCACAACACCCGTACCTTCGATGATGATATTACCGTCCGCGTCCTCATTGCGGCCAATCGAGTACTGAAGCTGGATACCATCCGGCATGGCGTAGGTCGCTTGACCACCGCCCAAACCGCCCGATGGATACTGCCCGACAATCGTCGCGCGGTCTTCCAACGTCATGTTGTAGCTGAAGAATTCGCACGCGCTGCTGCAGCTCGGCCCCACCAGTACGACGACCTCACCATGATAGCGCAGGTCTTCGGACGGCAGAATGTACTTGGATTCCAGTTCGGGGTCAGCGTAGAACTCACCCAGCGAGGCGTCGTAAGTCGCGCTGTTGCCGGTCACCAGCGGCTCGTCAAAGAAGTAAGCGGCCATCTGGTCGGCAAGGAAGCCGCTGCCGCCACCGTTGCGGCGCATGTCGATGATCAAGCCCGGAATCTGGTAGCCGTTCAACGTGCTAATCATACGTTCCCACAGCTTAATCGTCAGGTTATCGCTGTCGGCAAAGCTGTCGATGGTGACGTACACATACCCACTGTCAAGATATTGATACTGCACGGGCAGTTCGAAGCCGGTCGCGCCCACATTGAACGACGAGAAGGCAAGGCTTTCGCGCTCATCAATCGTTTTCAGGGTCACGGTTGTGCTTTCGCTGTCGCCGGGGTTCTGGTACTCCAGTTCCACATCCGTATCCAGTGGGAAGCGCAGCACGTAGCGAAGCTGTTGCAGGCGCAGGACATGTTCCGCGCTGAACGGCGATGACCACGGCACGGTTTCGCTAAGGGCTTCATCAATCGGCTTGCCATTGATCGAGATGATTTCGGCCTTGAGTTCGATACCCGCTTCTTCGGCTGGCCCGCCTGCGGTGATGTGGTTGACGATCACCCGTCCGTCATCCAACTCGCGGATAGCCAAACCCATACCGCCGCTAATGGCTTCGTTAAATTCTTGATTGTCGGTGGGGGCGCTCAAGTGACCATCCGGTATTGACCAGATGAAGTCCCGCAGCACCCGCTGATACGCGTAGAAGTCGTTGTCCGCTTCGGCTTCTTCCATGCGCGGCATGAATTCGGCCTTCTTTGCGTCCCAGTCGATATTCTTGAATTCAGTGTAAGCATAATTCTCGCGGAACATTTCGATCATCGAGTCAAATGCTTCGGTGTAGCTCTGGTCGGAGAAATCTTTTTGTTCCGAGCCTTCGCCTTCAATGAGGTCAATGACCGGGAACTTCGAACGGTCAAAAGTGAACGGGTCACTGTCCATATCAACGATAGTGTACCCTTGTGGTAAGGTCACAATCGGGTCGTCCTCGGTAAACAGCTTGCCATCATCACCGAAGCCCGACGGGAAACCCTGCTGGTCATCCGGTGCGTACACAATGTACTTGCCGCCGTTGACCTCTGCCTTGGCGGATGGGTCAGGATCAATGGTGAATGACGCATACGCGCCCGACCAACCGCCGCCGTACAGGTCACGCTCTTGTAAGAACGGGTCGCCCCAAATGTTCGTCCAATAGGCGATGCCGTAAACCATCACACCTGTATCGCTGCCACCATCTTGGTCGACATCACGCAGGCTGCCAGAAGGTTCAATTGGCAGGTCAATCGTATAGCTGAAAGGCGAGGTGTAAAAATCAGAGGTGATCTTCCCCAGTACCTGAGTGCTTTCGGGAATGATATAACCACGGTTGCGGTCAACAAAACCGGCTTCGTCTTCCAGAATGATCAGCGGCTCGTCCGCGCCCAGTGTGAAAAAGCCGTTTGAATAGGCGACTTCACCCGTGACCGATACCGGCCCACCCTCGTCATTAACAATCGTCGCGGGTGGCGGTGCAGCGTCTTGGGCAGCCACGACTGACAGCGAGCCAGCGACTAGTGCAAGTAGTGCCACCGTCCACGAAACGGATCGCGAAATTCGCATCGGTAAACTCCATGTTAGAAATAGAAGAAAAAGGGAGCAGGCGAACCTACTCCCTAATCATTATATGTCAAACTGCATTAACAGGTTGTTAGAAGCGGCGGGGACGCATTGGAACACGCTTCGAAAAGTCGATGAAGATATTGCGGCGGTTGGTGGGGATCAGCGGTTTTTGGGCATTTTCCCACACTTCGTCCGCGATTTCCCAAACGGCGTTCGGGCGACCGAGCTTGCGGGCATTCTCTGAATGGCGCTTCAAACCTTCCGGCCCTTCGCCCAGCCACTTGGCGACGGCTTCGGCGGCTTCGGTCGGGCTGGGGGCATACACACCCGCGTCATGCTCCACCACAAATTCCACGTTGCCCGTTTCCTGCCCCGGTATTGCGTCGTACAGGATAACCGGCAGGCCGGCGATGCACGCTTCACTAATCGTCGCGGGGCCAGCTTTGCTCACCAGAATATCGGATGCCGCCATCAGCACCGGCATATTGGTGACGAACGGATAAACGTGCGTCGGTTGGTGCCAGCGGTCGGCTTCCAGCTTACTTTTCAGGGCTTGGTTGCGCCCCGCGATAACGATGAGTTGGCACTTCAGCCGCATATCGTTTACCGCGCGTGCCGTTTCGTACAGCGCACCCATGCCTTCGCCGCCGCCCACCATCAAGATCGCTGGTAGGTCAGGGTCCCAACCCAGTTCCTTGCGCGCGTCTGCTTTATCCATCAGCCGTTGGGCGAAGTTCGGGTGAACCGGCAAACCGGTAATCCGCATCTGGTCAGGCGAAAGGCCGCTTTGTAAACCACGGTCATAGGCGGGCTGCGTCGGCACGATGCACAGGTCAACATTCTTGTCGTACCAGAACATGTGCGTCGAAACGAGGTCAGTCACCACCACCATAAACGGCGGGCGCTTTTCGAACTGCATTAACCCCTGCATCGTCGTGCGGGTCAGCAGCGAGTGTACCGAGACAATCAAATCTGCCGGATGCTCGCGCAGCATCTTGAGCATACTTTTTTCCATGCTCACATATAGGGTTTGCTGGATGAGTTTGGCTTTACTGCGGGTGTTCGTGAAGTTATAGCCCACACCCCAACCGGATTTGCTGCGGTTGACGACCCACGGGTACATTTCGGGCATATACTTGAATGGAAAAGGTGAGTAGGCGCGGAACACGTCTACCATTTCGATACTGACTTCGTTCGGATGCTTAATCATCAGCGCATCACGGATCGCTTCGGCGGCGGCACGGTGACCCCCTCCGGTATCCGAGAACAAGATGAGAATACGCTTCATATAAATCCCCTCATTATTTTGCGTTTCGTGCCGTTTGAGTAGTTCGGTAGTAGTTTATGCGGCACAGCACAATTGTCCTCCGTAGACCCTATCCGGTCGGCGGATAAACCTTGTGTAATGGGTTATTGGATGCAGTGATTGAGGTGTCTTACCGTCACCTCCTTCTGTGCATGATTGCGCATCTTGCCTGCTCATTCATCGTCGAAATGATTCCGATGATAACACATACAACCCCAATTTACGTAACCTGTTGCTCTATTGTTGCGCAGTCAGCGGTTTCGAGGTGACGCTTCGCCTGTGTTATACTGGGGTCAAATCGTGATTTAAGCGGAAGTGGAGACTCTCTTGTCTACAGGTTTAGACCTCGACCCCATTAATTTACTCATTCGTGCGATTGCCTTGTTGATCGGCATGACCATTCACGAATTTGCCCATGTGTATGTCGCCTATCGTATGGGTGATAATACGGGTGCAAATCAAGGGCGGCTGACGCTCAATCCGCTGGTACATATCAACCCCATTGGCTTCTTGCTGGGCGTGTTAGTTGGCTTTGGTTTTCTCGGTTCTGCGCCAATTAATCCTTATCGGATGCGTAACCCGCGTTGGGGCTATTTGGCTGCGGTCGCAGCGGGGCCTGCCTCAAATTTGTTGATTGCAATTCTATTTGCTATTCCGGTGCGCTTGTTTCAACAGCAAATTTTCGGGAATGAATTTCTCTTTCAATTGTTTGCGCAGATCATTTTCTTGAATATCATTCTTGCCATCTTTAACATCATTCCCTTGTTTCCGTTAGATGGCTGGAGCATCATGTACTCGCTGCTGCCACCCGAACAAGCACGGTGGTGGCAGGCCAACCAGCAGAACAGCTACTACGTGTTCATGCTGCTCATTTTGTTGAGTTTCATCGGTGGTCAGTTCAATATTTTGGGGCTGTTGATTAGCCAGCCGAGTATTCAATTGTTTAGGCTGCTCGTTGGCTTTTGACGCGGCTTAACCAGCAATGAACTCAGCAGTGTACCGGATCGGGCAGGGGATAAAGGCACTGTTTGCCTTCTCACAACCGGTCGATGTCGAACTCGCGGCGCGTTATCTGTCGCCTGCGTTGATGAATCTGTTTAACCGGTTTGATCGCGGCGAACAGTTGCACAGCCTTGCTGTCCTGCGAGATGTGCTGGCAGTGGGTGAAACACCTGATGATTTAGCAATGGCCGCGCTGCTGCATGATGTGGGCAAAACCCGCTATCCAATCGGTGTGGCCCAAAAGTCGTTGGTGGTCATCGTTCGGGCGCTGATGCCCACCCTCTACCAGCGTTGGGGGCAGGGCAATCCCTTGAACCTCTGGCAGCGTCCGTTTGTAGTTTACGAACAACATCCGGCATGGAGCGCGGAACTGCTGGCTCAGGCTGGCGCAGGTGAAGCGGCGCAGTGGTTAGCTGCCCACCATGCCGACCCGCTTGATCAATGGCGCGGTCACGAACACGTTGACCTGCTGCGACGCTTACAGCAGGCAGATAATCAGAATTAGAAGTCGGTGAGAGATTGAGGATGTCATGGCGAATGTATCGGTAGGGGTATTAGGGTTAGGTCGGATTGGCGCATCGGTTATGTTGGCGCTCAAGCGTTACAACGAGCGCAAAGAGTCGAAGCATCATTTTGATATGGTAGGCGCGGATATGCGTTCCGGTGTGCGGGATGATGCCGCAAAGCTTGGTATCACCGATAAAATCGAGCGCGATTTGTTTACCGCCGCTGCTCGCAAAGATATAGTCGTGCTTGCGCTGCCCTTGGCGGAGATTCAGGATGCCTACAAGGGGATTGCCGCCGACTTACGCGCAGGGGCAGTCGTGCTGGATATGTCGCTTCTTAAGCAGCAGTCACTTGCATGGGCGGAAAAACACCTCAGCAAAGAAGTTCATATGGTTGGCATGACACCCATCGTCAACCCCAAATACTTGCACGATGGCCTTGAGGACACCCAGCACGCGGCAGCCGATTTTTTCGATAAGGGCAGTATCTTACTCATGCCCTCGATAAGCTGCGCCAAAGAAGCGGTCGAACTGTCCTCGGACTTTGCCAACATTCTCGGCGCGGTTCCTCACTTCTACGACCCCGCCGAACATGATGGCATCGTAGCGCTCACCGAAGGTATTCCCGCGCTGCTCGGCCTCGCCAGTTTCTACACCGCTAGTCAGGCCGCTGGCTGGGTTGACTCTCAGCGTGTAACCAATCCGTCCTTCGGTCGCCTCACCCACCATCTCTATGACACGCATCCTGATGACCTGCGTGACCTGTTCCTACAAAACCGCGATAGTATGCTGCGTCAGACTGATGAACTCTTGATAACGTTAAAAGCCCTGCGTGAAATCATCGCGCAGAACGATCAAGACTCGTTGGAAGAAGCCCTCAGCACTGCCGCCGATTCCTACAACACATGGATCAACCGCCGTGCCAATAACAAGTGGGACGACAGCAAAGAAGAAGGTGGCACATCCTTCTCCGGCAACATCATGTCCGGCTTAATGGGCGGCTTCCTCTCCAAGAAATTAAGTGGCAACAAGGGCGACAAATAACCCTTTCCCATCTGTATTTTCTCCCTCCCTTGTTACTACGGGGGAGGGTTGGGGTGGGGGTGTTGTTTCATTCCCCACAAGTACGGGCGCACGGCTGTGCGCCCTTTTTATTTCCATGCCATTTCATTGGTGGGGAGGGGCTGAGAGCGTGTTTAAAAAGATCGAATTGGAATTTTGTAGGGAGGAGGCACGCCTCCTCCGTGCCACCGACCACAAACATCTTCTTCTCGTAGGGGAGGGGCTGAGACCCTCCCGTATATTTACTCTCTTCTCCCCTATTCCTAAGGCTGCGAAGCGGGGGATGGAGGTCTATCTCCTTTTACCCGCCCAACGTTTGAAAACTCAAACGCAATTCGCTTGACCTTGTGGTACAAATGTTCTATAATTGAACTTGCGGGTATCCAAATGGTTATTCAATTTCCTTTGGCAAAACTGGCACAAAACCGACTTTTGCCATTGCCGCCTTTGCTGCCAAATTTGCCAACGATCATGACCGACACAAAATCGGTTTATGTCGGCGACGACTTCGACGACATATCTGCCAATTGAGGGAGAAAACACGTTCATAGCGCCGACAGTTACGCCATTTCCGACATAAAACAGCGGATTCTCAACAACAGCAACAGCATCATTCACAATAGATCGAGAAAATGCACTGTGAAAATGACGAAATTGAAGAATTTTGCGACGAAGGAGTCCTTTAGGGCGAATTTGCCGCATTTGCTGCTTTCGCCGCTTTTGCATTTTCGGCGGTTCGCTCCCTCACATCCGCCGGATATAAGCCGTTTCGTTTTTGCGACGAAGGAGTCCTTTAAGGCGGTTTTTGCAGTTGAAAAAGAATAACCGATTGGCACCATACTGCCGCCGCCGCCGCCATAAACACTTAGTGCTTTGTATTGGCTTTTGACTTTAGCTGATGACTGGCGCCTGTTGACTGGAGATTTTCGACTAATATTCCACCAATCTATCTTTTACATCACATTTATCTTGATTTCAGCTATCCCTCAGATCACAGGTCTAATGTTCTTGGCGGTGATAAGGTTTGTTATTTCGAAAAGGCTTATCACACGGTGTTACTCTGGGAGGAGTACAAGAACATGTTCGCAAATCGTAAAGTTACGAGTACACGTTTAACCATTGGCTTACTCATTCTCGCGCTGGTCGTCTCGGCGTTCGGCGTTGTTGGCGCTCAAGATACCGCTGCCGCGCCCTTCTTGGGTGTCGGCCTCAGTCCGGTTGATAAGGGTGTCAAAGTCGAGGATGTTCAAGCAGGCAGCCCCGCCGAAAAAGCTGGTGTCAAAGTCGGTGACATTATCACCGCTATTGATGGTACCGATATTACCTCGGATACCATCCGTGATGTCGTCGCCGGTCACAAAGTCGGTGATGAAATCAAACTTGCCGTCACTCGTGGTACCGAAACGCTGGAACTCGCGCTGACCTTAGCCGAGCGCCCAGCCACCACCGAGCCGCCTGTCGCGGCTGCAACGGCTCGTCCCATGATTGGCGTTCAGTTAGAAAACAGCGATAACGGCCCAGTCGTTCGTGCCGTCGCTGCGGGTTCGCCCGCCGAAAAGGCTGGCCTGAAGGTTGGCGATGTCCTC
>JAPUDW010000260.1 GCA_027492915.1 Bacteroidota bacterium
CCTCCCCAAATCAAAAGCGCTGCCCACTCTGGAACAGCGCTTTTTGTTTGCTGATTTGAAACCGCAGCGCTTGATTACCTGCTCTATGCCCTGCTCCTCAAGCTACTGTCAGGCGAAGTGCATATAAGTACACTATAAACAATAATCTCATTCGAGTTTTGTGACACCCTTAACAGTCTGTAAAAAGTAACTATATTTGAAAATCCAATCTAATTCCCGATAGATAGTTCCTAATCCTCCACTATTGAAACCATCTGTAATGTTTTTTTTGATGTCGTTGACTACTTGTGCTATATCGGGGGTAGTCTCCAAATTAACGCCATAAGTCGACGGAAGATAATTGCTAAATAAATCAAATGATTGAGGAACAGTTTGAGCATAGTCTTGAAAAATATAATGGAAACGAGCATTTAGGTATACTGAACGGGAGCCCACTAAATTGGGCATATAGATGTCGATAATTCGGGTATTTCCGATAACAAACGCCCCATTGTCCCACGGATCAATAGTATAAGGCTCGCTGTAATCTCTAATCTTATACTTTATTTTGATGTGTTCTTTTGCGACGCTCTGAAAGAGTTGCTTAAGTTCTGGGGCAATACTATTTTCAAAAGCCTGAAATTTGCTACTTCTATCGTATTCTTCAGCGGTCTTTTTTGTCGCCTTATCATTCGCCAATCGCTTTACATCTTTTCTTGATGGAAACATAAAAACCTTCATTCTCTTAACTATTTGTATAATACTTTAATTATATACGACAAACTCGGATTAGAACCTGTAATCCATTCACACAATTTGATCGATGAAAAATAGAGCTGGGAACTGATTTATTGATCGACGTGCTGCTTAAACGGTCAGGTATCATTTCTACAAATCGCAAAATGCCATGCTACACAATGGGGGCGAACCATCAGTTGCTATTCTCATAGAGTGTATCCTATTTGAACCACTATGACCTTGAAAATGATCTCAATTGGCTTCCTACAATCGACTATAAACCTTGAATGTGACTTTGGCGTGGTCTTGATAAGGGTGTAGTAGCACCACACTAAACGGCGGAGATGAATTTTCAAGTAGTCATATGGAATTGAACCAGCATAGTCTTTAAAGACCCTTAGTGATGCTATGGGCAGTCTGCGCAGCGTGGGCTGGGGTATGCCTCCCCAAATCAAAAGCGCTGCCCACTCTGGAACAGCGCTTTTTGTTTGCTGATGTGCTGCCAAACTTAAATCTGACCGAACTCGCGCTTGATCCCAGTGTCGGTATAGAAGAAATATGCCAGATAAAGGCTTGCCAAAATCCAGATCAGGTTGAGAATACCGCCGCCACCCAATAGATCTAGAATCGAAAGAAGGCCGCTGATGGCGAATACGAATACCGCACCCATACGCGCCCACCGCATACGTTGGAACAATCCGACCGCGATAATAATGAGCGCTGGTGCGACGATCAGGAACAGTATTCCCGTAATAACCAATAACCCGCTCGCACGTCCTGCCTCTGCAAGTGCTGCCTGATCTTCACTGCCAATGGGTGCTGACACGCTCCCAATGGTTGCCATCCCGCCCAAAAAAGCACCACCAAGAATAGCTGGAACGCTCACACACAAACGTGCCAGTCCTGCAACAAGAGCATAGATAGCCGTATAGAGTACAAGTTGGCTGGGCGCAATATTCCGCATCGCATCATTAATCGGCTTAAGTATCGGGTCAAGCTGTTTGAGAAAATCATTCATGGCGGCAATCCTTTCTGAATTGAGCATTAATCTCACTCTAATACACTTCCCTTTTTGAAGCAACTTAATTTTTGTCCAAAATTAGGCAAATGTCTGTGAATTAATGATTTCACAATGCCACGCATCGACAAACAGCTTACGAAGGTTTGTAAACTATAACCTCCACAACTTGACTTTGTGATACAAATGTTCTAAAATTAACTTGCGTGATAACACAAGATTTATCATCTATAGCATCTTAACATCACATCTTTTCATCTCGGTTTATGGGTGTTGCTTTGCCGGAGGGGCTACCGTCCTCTTGTGGAGTTATCCTATGGCAAATCTGGCACAAAAATGCCAATTGCCATTGCCGCCAAATTTGCCAATTCTCCCTCAAACCTATAGCAATACTGGCAACTTCGACATTTGTATACCATTTAACCTTTAACGTTCACCATTTAACCATGATCGACATTACTGACACCGACAGCACTGAGTGCGAAGCCTCCCGTGGGACGACATTTGCGACAAAAGGTTCACTGTAACAACTGCATCAACAACAGCATAAAACCTTTCTGATGATTCAATATGGGGCTAAAAATTGATTCTGAATTTGACGAATTTGCAGAATCTTCGGCACTTCGCTCCCTCACACCCGCCGCCCAAATACCCTGCCGCATTTGCAGAATTCGCTGCATTTGCTGCTTCGGCGGATAACTCGCCTAAAACCGCCGTCCAAAAGTTGTTGTAATAATTTCAACAACTGCAACATTTTGAACTTTTATGGCGGAAAACCCTAGTTATGGCGATGCCGCCGCCACAAAATGACATTTTGCTTTTGTTTGGAGCTAACCGCTAAAAGCAAAATGCCAATCGCTCTTGTCTTGAAACTTGTAACTTCAAACTAATCCACTTCCAGCCATTCTTCTTCCGGTATCCGCTGTTCCGGTAGCTGCATCACTTGGAACCACGTTTGCCCCGGCTTCAAGGGTAAAATGTCACCTGTTTTCGTGCGGAGGCCAATGATCGTGTTCACGTTATCCCGTACCCAGCGCCCATCATAGCGCTGCCCATCACGGAACAGCACCGCGTCACCTTCGCCCATCAGGTCAATTGAGATGCTGTAGCTCTTGTTCCCTTGAAACTCACTTTCGACAATATCCGTGAATTGGTGGTCAGCAAATATCACCACCACATTTGCCGCCGTAACCTGTTCCATCGTGTTCGCGTCAAAATGACCTTGCCCGTCCGCACTTCGCCGGTAAAGGCCGGTCGTCGAATCATAAGTCCACAACACCCGCGTTGCCCGATACCGGATGTCAATCTTGGTTGTCACCGATGTGTTATCCCCCGGTACCACATCCGAAAAAGATAATCCGCGCAGCATTGGTCGCTGGTTGATTCCTTGCTCGGATGCCTTTTCCCATACCGCGTTCGGGTTCATAAACATATTGTGCGGTACTTCGATTTCCTCATCGCGCCAATAGTAGGGCAGTCCGAACAACACACCTTTAAACAGCCGGTCTGCGAAATCTGAGTTATTCAGCAGTGTTTCCACCCCTGTACTCGCCCCCGAAAAGTCGAGTAAGCCCCCGAACATCGGCATCAAATCAAGGTCAATCAACCGTGCGCTGCGGATTGAACCCACGCGGTTTGGTGATTGGCTGTAATAAATAGCAGAAAAGCGCGTCAGCCCTCCCTCGGCATAATGCTCGAACACAATATCCGCTGCCCCGATCCCCGCCTGCGGTCGTACCAACAGCGGCGCGTTCGAGATCTTAATCACCTGTGGTCGCCGATCAAGAACCGCTGCGTCCGGCACTTGTAAACCGGTTAGCGGGTTCACATCAGCGGCAAATTCCTCCAGTGTTGGTGTAGTCTCAATTTTCGCTGAGGGGGTTTCAGTTGTAAGATGAGGGGGTAGAGTTGATACGGAACCCAGACTCTCTGCCTGTGGAACGATGCATCGGGCGAGCACAATGGCGAGAAGAGCGGTCGTTATCAGTCGAAGTTGGGTTTTCATAAGCACTCCTAATGTGCTTATTGGACGATGAAGATTGCATTATAGTACACGCTGCAAGTTTGGTTGACGTGCCTATAGGCGCAAGCTATAATGACCTTCAGGTTCTTTTAAACTCAATTCTAATTTTCATGTATGATTGTTCTTATTGTGTGGCCTTGCATTGAACCTTTTGTGAGGGGGCCTAAATGCCGCTTAAAGGCGAACTCCGAGATTTTAGTGTTACCCAACTGCTCAATCTGATTAATCTGGCAGGTAAAACGGGCACGCTGACGATTTTTACTGCCAATCGAACTGGTCAGATGGAACAGGTCAACGGCTCCAAACGTGAGCGTGTTGAGGCTGGACCCGAACGCGCACAGGTGTCGTTCAAAGGGGGCAAGCTCATATTCGCCACCATGAAGGGTCAAGAAGGTAACCTTGTTTCCATCCTGAATAAGGTTGGCAAGCTGACCGATGAACAGGCGCGTGTTATCCGCGAACGTGCGCGGGACAAAAGCGATAAAGCACTCGCCCTGTTGCTAATGAACGCCAATTACATCACCCAGAATGATATTGTAGCGAGCATCCAGCAGCATATGCAGGATGTCGTTTACAGCCTCATGAGCTGGAATGCCGAACCTTTCCGTTTTGATGACAATGTGCTGCCGCCCAATGATCGTATTCAAGTCCCTATCGACCTTGAAAACATCATTATCGAAGGCTCGCGCCGCATTAAAGAGATTGAAGAGCTAAACCAGCATCTACCCAATCTCGATTTCGCCCTGCGCTTCCCCGGCAACCCGCGTGAAAAGCTCAAGGGCATTCACCTCAGTGTCGCCGAGTGGCGCGTTGTGCAGTATGTCAATCCAAAGAACTCGATTCGCCAGATCGCCCGCGCCAACAACATGTCGGAAATTGAAATCCGGCGTGTAGTTTATGGGTTGGAGCAGGCCGGTTTGGTCGAGTTAGTCAAGCCGCCGGGCATGGAACAACCTGCAAGTTCAATGCAGCGCCGTGCGCGTCAACCCCAGAAGCCGCAGGTTAAGGCAGATGTCGTTAATCGTTTGATCGATCGAATTCGGTCTATTTAGTAATCGCAATCGCTAGTCCATAGTGGACGTTCAATATCGGGAAGAGTGAGCGCACCTTATGCAAACTGTAAAGATGGTTATCACAGGCCCGTTTAGCGCCGGTAAAACCGAGTTTATCCGTTCAATCAGCGAAATCGAAGTGGTTTCCACCGATCAGGCGATTACCTCGGCGGCGGAAAAAGAAGTCAAGTCGGCCACCACCGTGGCGATGGACTTTGGTCGTATCACCGTCGATGATGACCTCGTGCTGTACCTGTTCGGCACCCCCGGTCAGCGCCGTTTCGACTTTATGTGGGAAATTTTGGCCGAAGGGATGCTCGGTTTTGTGGTCATGGTCGATAGCGCCAAACCAGAAACCTTCCGTGAAGCCAAGAGTATTCTTGAAACTTTCCGTGCTTATGCGCCCACACCCTATGTTGTGGCTGCCAACAAGCAAGATCACCCCGATGCGTGGGCTGCGGATGACCTGCGGATTGCCCTGCGTATCGAGGAAGGGGTAAAGCTGCTGCCGTGTGTAGCCAAGGACAAAGAGAGCGTGAAGAACGTCCTTCTTGAACTGCTTTACTCGATCTTGGAGGAAATGGACAAGCAGCAGTAATGCCCTTGCGTCGAATCAGCTAAGGATATAGGCATTGTGGCATTACTGGTAACAGAGCAGGGAGTCGTTCATTACGAAACCTACGGTCGCGGTCGACCGGTTCTGTTATTGCATGGTTGGCTTGGCTCATGGGCCTTGTGGCGCAAAACCATCGAGGAACTTGGCAAAGAATTCCGCACCTACGCCATTGACTTCTGGGGCTTTGGTGAATCAGGTGGTCAATCGGCTGATTTCTCGGTGGATAACTTCATCCTCCTCGTTAATCAATTTATGGATCGTCTCGGCATCGTCAAAGCCCCGCTGGTCGGTCACTCGATGGGCGGTACGGTTTCCCTCGGCACCGCCATTCGCTACCCCGAAAAAGTCGTTAAAGTCGTTGTCATCGGTTCACCCATCGTCGGCAGCTCCCTGCGCCCACTCATCAAGTTCGCTGGTCGCCGCACATGGATGGACTTAGCTGAAACCTCTCCCGCCTTATTCGATGTGTTCATGTCCGGTCTGCGTGTATCTCTGCGCGGTTATTCTTACCTCTTAGCGAAAGACGGCAAGGCACTCGGCAACATGTTTGCCTCGGATTTGTCCAAGCTGACGATGGGGCCGTTCTTCGAAAGCATCGCCACCCTACGTACCACCGATTTGCGTCCGCGTATGGGCGAGGTCAAAGTACCAACTTTGGGTATCTACGGTAACAAAGATTTGATTGTTCATCCTAATCAGGCGCAGGTGCTAAAGCAGTACGCCCCGCATAGCAAAATCGTGATGTTTCCCGACTCCGGTCACTTCCCCATGCTCGACAACCCCCCACGCTTCCACCAAACCGTCCGCGACTTCCTCAACAGCGGTTAGTAGTTGGTTATTTCAATTCACGAGCGGCTTTCGCCTTCATCACAGATACCAATTGATTGATCCGAAGCATTTCTTCTAGTTCAAGTTTTTCTTCTTCAGTGATGAGCGCAGCTTTACTGTGTTCAGTTAACTCATCAGCACGGTTTTGAGCGGTAGCTGACGCTTTGAAATCAAGTACTTCTTCTGGGGATGCTTTTTGTGCTAGATATTCAAGAAACTCGTCGTACACGGATACAATATCGACTGTCGTCATGAATTGAATCTCCACATTTTAACCGATTATAACATGTAGTTTCTTGTCTGCATTCTCCCCGCTTCAAATCATGTTATACTTCCCTTAAATCGTGTTCACGGTCAGGGGCATCACCATGTATCGTTATATCCTCGAAGATACCCGCCATGTGCTGCCATTTAACGAGCCAGCCAGTAAATTGGTCATTGGTACGGCGACACTCAGCTTTCATCATGACGAAGTATTTGCTCAGGTGTTTAAAGGTGGCTTAAAACTGGGAGATACTTTCCAACTGGCAGGTCAGATGCACAACATCCGCGAGGATGAACCCGCCTTTGTCTATCGTGATAGCCTGTGGTTCGACAACGAATTTGTAAAGCGGTTTGTCGACCGTGCCACAGCTTCCGGTAAAGCCTGCCGTGCTGCCATCTTCACCGACGAAAAAGAACGCGCTTTCACCAGCTATGCGCTGCCATTAGCCAACTCATTTGAACGCGGCGGTACCGATGCCGAAACCGGACGACCGATTGCGTTAGTTGATATGTGGTATTTCCCCAAAGGCCACACCAACGATGTGCTGCCTATCGCCATCGACAGCGAGGCCGAACCGCGTGGCTTCTACAGTGTGCCGGACTTCATGGCGCAGGATAAGGTCGAGGAACTCACCCATTACCTGCCCAAGTATGGTCTGTTGTCGATTGAAAGTTGGGTTCATATCTTCTATGCCAGTGTCATCTTTGGCGTGTTCACCCGCGGTTACCGCTTTGAGGAAGACATCAAACATCATAACTTCCTGTCGCTCAAGCTGTTGTGGCGCGGCATCATCGAGCAAAAGCAAATCCTCACCACCTCTGCTGCCGTTAAGATCGGCAAAGATACCGTGATCGATCCCTCTGCCATCATCAGCGGCCCGACCACCATTGGCGACCGCTGTTACATCGGCCCCGGTGCGGTCATCGACAACTGTACCATCGGCGATGATGTGACGGTATCGCAGGGCTGCCAACTGATGCTCAGCACCGTAGCCAACAACTGCTTCTTGCCTTTCCGTGCCTCCCTGTTCATGTCCTCCCTCATGAGTGGCACCATTATCGCCCAGAACACCTGCTTGCAAATGTGTGTCATCGGGCGTGATAGCTTCGTCGGTGCGGGTAATACCTTTACCGACTTTAACCTGATTGGTGAAACCGATGGTCGCGGCGGCGTGGTTCCCCGTACCATCAAAGCCTCCAACATTCGGGGTGAGTTGGAAGATGTGGGGCAGGTGGTGCTGGGTGGGGCGGTCGGGCATAACTGCCGCATCGGTTCCGGCATGATCATCTTTCCCGGTCGTATGATCGAGTCCGATGTAACCTTATTCGCCTCCGCTCAGCGCCGCGTTATTACCCGCGATGTGCGCTACGAAGAAAGTGATCACCATACGGTAAAGGTCGCCGAAAAAGTCGTCCAGCGCCAATATCCGCGTCAGGGCGAACGCGACGAACGCACCGACCAGCATACGTGGGAACGCTGGTAGCGCCTATTCCTCCAGCACAATGTCAAGGCTGCGCAGCAAATTCACCGCTTCCGGCAGCGAGAAGCGTGTTTTCTTCAGCGTGTTATTCGTCGCCGCGATAGTGTAATTGGTCGCTTTGCTCAAGTTGGCTTCCGTCAAGTTCGTGTGGTGGAAGCGGCTGTCGCTCAAATCCGTCTCGTCAAAGGTTGCTTTGGTCAAATCCGCTTCCGAAAAATCCACATCTTTCGCCACGCAGCGGATAATCGCCAATTTGTGCATCTTCAAGCCGATGAAGGTCGAGTAATTGAGTGTGCATTCGGTAAACGTCAGCGACCCCAGCAGGCTGTTCTTGCCCCACATCGCTTCCGTCCAGTTGATGCCTACAACCTTCGTGTCCTCGAACTTCACATCCGCAAACACACTGTATTTGATTTTCATCAAACTCAAGTCGCAGCCCTTGAATGTGCAGTCACGAAACTTGCAGTTTTCAAAAGCGATTTCTTTGAGGTCGCACTGAACAAAGCTGCAATTCTGAAACGACTTGCCTTTGACGACCTGCTTCAGCGCATCAATTTTACGGAACATTTTCTGTTCGTATTCAAGTTCAGTATCGGTTGCAAAATTCAAAATATAAGCTCGTTTATCAATTAGAAGGGTTAATGGGCGATCTCTCGCTCCAAGAGTCATATGGAAGTAGGGATGAGGCGTGCCTCATCCGCTTACTAAATTCCAGCCAAGTTGGGGAATACCATGAGCATTTGGCGGCTCAAATGGTGAACTTTCATCCACCTTTGCTCACGTAATTTATGACCGCGCCCGAAAATACCCGCTGACGAAGCGGTACATTTCCAGCGTGTTCTTCGGCTGCTGGGTTGCGTCCTCCAGCTTGCGTGCAAATCCGCCGTCTTCCATCGCCTTCGGGTTGCCGGTCGATGCGATCAAATACGACAGTTCACCTACCCGCTGCAAATCGGTCGTTAGGTCGCGCACGATTTCACGCTGCTTTTCCAGCGCGATATCGCCCCATAGGCTGTCAATTTCCCCGCGTATGGACTCCGCACTAATCGTAAATTTCCGGCTGGATGGAAAGGCGCGAACTAAACTTTGTAAGACTGCGTTCACGATCCGCGTTTCTTCGAGGACACGCGGCGCTGGTCGGTCGCCAAACACATGCTGGCTGAGGATGCGCTGGAACTTTAACGGTTGGCGTTTGCCCCGTGCCAGATACCCCGCCACAATCCACAACACATCCAACGCGCTGTCGGGGTCTTTACGTCCTTGCAGCAAATTCTCGATATGTTGGTCAAGTTCACGGGCGCGTGCTTGCCACGGTTTGCCCAGCTCTAAGATGGCTTTACCAGCTTCGACCAACTCGTCCGCCAGTAGGATTCGGTCAGCACTGCTCAGGTTGCCGCCAAGGCTGTCGAGGCTGTTTCGCAGCGAGCCTAAGCTGGGAACTTTGGCCTTGTCAGCATAGGTCAGCGCTGTGTCGTATAAGAAATCCGCTGTCACATGCAGGAAGTCACTGTATCCAATGATGTCGAGGCTGTCGAGCATCTTACGCATCGCGTAGCTCGTCTCGATGGATTGCTGCACCGCCGCCCCGAACTCTCGCCCGAAGGCCGCGACCGCTTTCCGCGCATCCGCATCCGGTGCCCGCCGCACATAACGGCGCAGCAGTTCCAACCCTGCGATTCGAACTTTGTCATCCCAATCCATCATTGTGTACATGCGACCAATTAGATTGATACCGCGTGTACCTTCGCGTGTTGCCACCTGTGGCATGATTGCGGCAACCCGTATCGTCTTTTCGACATCCTTGCGCGAGATATGAAATTTCAATAGGGCGATCATCGCCGTTGCTGGAATAACGGCTGCGATATTATGATTTTCCAGCAGCATGATCGTCGCTTGGTCGGCAATCCGGTCGAGTACCGATGACCACGAATGCCCTTCAAGAATACCGATGTATGCCATAAGCAGTGGCAGCGATTTAACACCCGCCTCATTCAGCGCTTTTACCGCTGCCGGAACTTGGTTGACCGGTATCGGGGTTTCAGCGAACAATCGCTGTACCATTGCTACGTAATCAGCCTGTGCTTCGCCGGGGTACACTACCCGTGCTTGGTGCAGCATTTCATTTGCCGTATCCTTGTACCCGCCGGATGCCAGCAGCAGCCGCAGTAGATATGTCGGCCCCGGTAGCTCCAGCCGCGTCAGTGTCTCGTCATGGCTGAGCATGATCGCGATCCAGTTCAGGGTTTGGCTGTACTGCACGCCCCACGGGGTACCGATCAACCCGACCATCGCGCCGAGTGCTTGCGTATCGACAATATCCGGTCGCTTGGCACGGATAGCCGACTCCGCCAGACGGATCAGCACCGGATCACGCCACTCATCACCGAAATCAGATGCGGCGCTCAGTAACAAACCTGCCGGAGCCATCCCCGCGTCTTCACCGGTCAAATAGGGTGCGAGGCGGCTGAGCGTCGGCGGAAGCTGTGCCGTGAACTTCTGGGCGCTGATGAGGCGGCGCAGCACGTCACTTTCAAGATAATTGACGGCGATCAGGAAGACCGTCAGGTTTAAATCGCGATCCAGCACCGACAGCGGCAGCAC
>JAPUDW010000261.1 GCA_027492915.1 Bacteroidota bacterium
TAAATATTTCGGGTGATGCCGTCACTGCATGGGCGCACAATCCAGTTTCCGGTGAAATCGCTATGCGTGAGCAAAATTGGGAAGTGGATGCAGAGGGTTATCCCGAAGTAACATCTAATCGGGTAAGTATCGTCAACTCTGATGGCAGTACCCTGCACACGCTCACCTCGGCGGGCGGTGGCTGTGACGCTCTCAAATGGTCGCTAGATGGTAGTTGGTTAGCTTATGCGGTCTCGGATGATGCATCCAACATCTATTGCAATTTCTACAAAAAAACGGGCAGTATTCGCTTTCTTAATTCCACAAACGCAATTAATGATTATGCTTTACCGCTTGATAGTGGCACACGGATCGGTTGGGTCGTCGCCCTATCTGCGCCTGCTGCGCTTTTCTTCCCCGCTGGAACACCCACACCGATCCCAACAAGAGGCGGCATGGGCTAACCATTTAGCAGTGACACAAGCCTAATAAAACACGACTCTAGCGAAGAGTCGTTTTTGTTCGTAGTACATATCATCAAGGTAAAGTCATTATAGACGTAACTTGTAAATGCAGCATAGGCTATTACACTTTAATAAACGAAATTAATAGGGTTGGAGGTTGCAGTGGGTTATCGGATTGGATGGGATAATGCGGATAAAACAGTTGTCTTACAGGAGTATACCGATACACCGGTCAAAGAGGATCTCTATCATCTGACTGACGAGTCAGCCAAAATGATTAGGAACGTGTCGCACACCGTTCACCTGATTATTGATGAACGTCTGATCAAATTGAGCTTGAGTTCAATCGATATGAAGTACCTAGAGATGAATGTGCCCCCCAATCAGGGCGCGGTGGTCATGATCGTCGAGAAAAACAGCTTAAGCTATAAGCAGTGGATACAAAATTTAGGCAAAGCGACGGCTCCCAAAGCCTTTGAGAAACCTTTTTTCGCGGCCACGCTTGAAGAAGCCCGTGAACTTTTGCAAAAATTATTTGGTGTACAGTATCCATAAACAGCGGTTATTTTGTTACAAGGCATCAAATATTCTTTTAGTCGGGGCGACATTAAAAAATAAAAAGGGAGCGGTAATGACCACTCCCCATAAAAATCTGTTGACTGTAAGACAATTTACCCGCGCACAACCGCACGACGGTTACGGGTATTGCGGCGAAAATCGTACTTGTAGGTACGGGTGAGCGCGAACTGCACCAAAATGCCCAGCACCGCCAGCACCAACGTCCAAACAGGATCAAGACCGAGCGCCAGTGTCATCATCTGCGCACCGACCAGCGACGACACCAAAATGAGGAACTCGAACGACAACCCTAGCAAGATAATGCCGCCGAGGATACCGCCAATCGCCAGTGCCAACGGTGAAATCGGTTGTAGTTGCAGCATAGTCGCAAGGCCGTTGGTCAGCAGGATACCGAAGTGCAATCCGATGAAGAACACAGCCACATAATACAGGAACCAACTGAGCAGCGCACCGATCAACCCACCCGCGATTAATGCTACGATGTTCACAACCGTATCGGTGGAAACCACCAGCGAGCTTGCGATAGTCGCGCCCACAATAGCGCCTGCGATCACAATCACGAACTCATACACCCGCCAACCGGCGACCAGCAGCACCAGCGCCACGACAACCATCACCACGCGCGTCACAGCGGACTGCGGCGTTTGCGTCAGGCGGTCAAAAAATCTGCTAATGGTATCGGTCGTCATTTCCGCTGCTTGCATCGTTTGCTCGACCAGCGGAACAGGCGTCGGGTCTGCCGATTGGGCAGCGGCATGATGAACAACCACAAAATTGAGCGCCACCAGTATCAGCGCCACGAAGATTAGCCAATGACTACGTATAAGAATTTTAGCGTCCAACATGATGACTCTCCTACGCTTACTGCCTGAACGTTCAGTCTAAACCTCAGTATAGAGAGTCGCATACGTGGTTACATGCGTTAGGTTTCCTATTATGAGATGGGTGATACGGGGGGATTCGCGTCCAAAATTAGAGATTATTATCACAAATCACCCACCTGACTATGTTTGGACTAACCGTTTGGGTGACTCGGAATATAGCAATCCGCCCCATTACGAACCACGTTCCGAGAACTAAGGTAGAGATAGGATCGTGATTAAAGAAAACGTCATTAAGCAAAAGCAGAAGGAGCTAAAAATGGCGAATTACAATAGATCACAGAATGAAAATGATTGGGGCGACGAAAACTCACGCAGCCGCGACTCTGGGTACGAGAATGAGCGTAATTACATTGAATCGCGCCGTCAAAACCAATCCGGCTCAGGTCGCAACTTCGACTACGATTATGTCAATGACCGCATGAGAAATCGCGGTCAATCGTCCAATAACCCCGATTATGACCGCCAGACTTTCGGCGCGGGTCAGTGGGGCGATACCGACTGGGACTTTAACCAGAACCGCAGCCGTAGTGGCGGTAATTGGGTTAACGAAGGCGAGTCCAACCGCGGTAGTTATGGCAGCGACCGCAGCCAAGGTTCAGCACAGGGTGATTACGGGCGCTACCGTGATCGCGGCTTCCGTGCCGGAGGCAGCGGCGATTATTATGGACGCGACCGCCAATACACCGGCTCGGATTTCCAACAGGATTTCGGTGGGCCAAGCTCGGAAAGCTACGACTACGGTCGGCGCAGCGGTTGGGGCGAAAATGACTCGGCTTATGGACGCGGCTCGGCCTCGTCGTGGGGCGGCAATAACGACAACAGCAACCGGAGCGGCGGACAAAGTGGTTCGCAGCATGGCAGCCGCAGTAGCAGCGGTTCGATGAATAACACCAACCAGCGCGGCGAACATTACGGGCGCGGGCCGCAGGGTTACCAGCGTTCGGATGACCGCATCCGCGAGGACATTAATGACCGCCTGACATGGCACGGCGAAGTGGACGCAACCATGATTACCGTCAACGTCAGCAAGGGTGAAGTCACGCTTGAAGGAACGGTACCGCACCGCTACCAGAAGCGCGTGGCAGAAGATATTGCCGAAGAAGTGCAGGGCGTAACCGATGTTCAAAATCGGCTGCGCGTCCAAAGCCATTCGGACGAAGGCGGGATGACGGGCGGCAGTGGTAGCAAACGCTCCGGTTCGACAACCTCAACCCCGACCTCTAAGAAGTCGAATGAGCGCGAGAACGACAAGCAAAGTGCGGGCAGCCAGTTGCAGAACGGCTCCCTGCGCGAACGCCCATCGACTAACTAGCGGCTAAACTACAAACGCAAAGCCGGACATCTAAACAGGTGTCCGGCTTTTTTGCTGCTTATTCGCGCCCAAAGTTGCCCCGATTTATGAAAAACGTAAACTAAAGCTATCAGCTAATCATCATAGGGATATGCGTGGTATGCGGTGGCTGGTGAATGTGACTGCATAGCCCTCGCCTACACAAAGGCTATCGTACTGTTTTCATATGATCAAAACCCGTTACTCTTTTAACTCTATAGTTGCGTAAAACATGCAAGCAGTCGTACATTAAAAGGGTATGGTGAGAATAAAGTATGAGATTGGTTTGGAATAGGCTTGCGGTTTGGTACATTCTTCCAATTGATGTTAAGCTAAACTGAATACCGTTGACACACAGTAGAGCGAAATACGCTTATGGCCTCTAACAACTTGTCCGGCTCGACGCTTGGGAAATATGAACTGCGCTCGGTCATCGGTGTCGGTGGTATGGCCTCGGTCTATCAGGCGCACCAATCGAACCTTGACCGTTTGGTTGCCGTCAAAATTCTGAGCCAGGCACTAACCAACGAGCCGGGTTATGCAGAACGCTTCAACCGCGAGGCCAGAACAGCCGCCTCGCTGGAACATCCGAACATCGTCCCCGTGTACGATTATGGTACACACGAACAGATCACCTACGTGGTCATGCGCCTGCTAACGGGTGGCACGGTTGGCGAACGGCTGCATTACCAGCAGCAGAACGGCCTCGAACTGCCTTCGCTGAGTGAGATCAGCCACTTGCTGCGGCAGGTCGCCAGCGCCCTCGATTATGCCCACAGTTTGGGTGTCATCCACCGCGACATCAAACCCAGCAACATCATGTTCGACAACCGCGGCACGCCCTACGTGGTGGACTTCGGTATCGCTAAGCTGCTCGAAGGTTCAGCGAACATGACCAGCACCGGCATGGTGATGGGTACTCCCGCTTACATGGCACCGGAACAGTGGCGCGGCGACCAGATTTCCGCTGCGACTGACCAGTACGCGATGGGTGTGCTGATGTATATCCTGCTCACCGGACGCCAGCCGTTTGAAGCACCCACGCCCTACGCGCTGATGCTCAAGCATATGAACGACATTCCATTGTCGCCCACTGCCATCCGGGGCGATATTCCCCCCGGTGTCGCCGCCGTCATCGAACGGTCGATCAGTAAATCTGCCGATGACCGTTACCCGAACATGCTCGAATTCGCGGATGATATGAGCCGCGCCGTGCGTGACGCAGGTGAAAGCAAAACCGGCTTCTTTACCCTCAACCTCGGCAAAGGTGGCGAGGCCGTATCCCTCACGCCCACCCGCCAGCCGAAGTCGCCGACCAACCCGCCGCCGATGCACACACCAACTGGCACCGGCACAATGGATGACGACGCCCGTACTGAGGTGGTACTGCCCAAAACCGAGGCCAAGGCTGTACCGAAACCCGAACCTCAGGTCGAACCTTCCATCAAGTCGACCAAAGGCACGACCGTCAAAACCATCCCGCCCTACGTGGGAACGAACACCCCCGCAGCGCAAAAAGCTTATGACCCTTCCGGCCAATCGCCTGCTGGCAGACGCCCCGGCATCGCCGTATTTGGCGTGGTTGGCGCGGTTGTGGTTATCGCCCTCATCGCCATTTTCGCTCTGCGTGGAAACGGTGGCGATGTAACGCCCACCGCCACCGCGACCTCGGCAGCCGTTGTAGTTTCCGCCTCGGATACACCCGACAGCGAAGCGACTGCCGACATCGCCGCCACCGACGAAGCCACCTCAACCACCGAGGCAGCAGCGACTACCGCCCTAACAGCGACTCTTGAAGAAGCACCGACTGACGAGCCGACCATCGCCGCCACCGATACTTCGGCGGCAATCGTCGTTTCCGCGTCGGATACACCTGCCCAAATTGCGCAGGTCGCCACGGACACGGTTGAACCAACATCCACCGATGTTCCTGCAACCGCCACAGCGACCGTGACAGCGACCGACGAACCCACCAATACGCCGACTGTCACTGCCACCGATGCGCCGACCAGCACCCCCACTGCGACCAATACCGACCTACCAACACAAACGCCCACACCCGCCACACCTATTGCCCAGATGCGGCGGCAGCTCACTGTGCGGCAGGGGCCGGGTTCGCAGTATCCGACGCTAACCACGTTGGCAGCCGGAGACGCGGTAAACATCCTTGGCATCAGCGAGGATGGCGCGTGGTTTCAGGTTCAGCTTACCGATGGCACGTTCGGTTGGCTGCCCACCACATCACCGTTGATTACGACTGCCGGCAACATCTTTGACCTGCCCCTGGCCGAGCCGCCGACCGTCACACCCACCAATACACTTGTACCGTCGGCGACCCCAACGAATACATCCACCGCCACCGCGACCCAAATAGTCACGGCGACACCGAGCGCCACACTGACCAATACGCCGACCAGCACCCCCACCGCGACTGCGACCGTTCCGGCAGTGACCGCCACCCGTACACGCACACCGCAGCCCTCGGCAACAACTGTCGTCATTGTCAACGCCACCGTAGCGGGTAACCAGACCATCAATGTGCGCACGGGCGATAGTTCAGCCTTTTCCGTGCTGACCTCCCTCCGACCGGGAACAACGGTTAAGGTATTAGGCATCAGCCGGACGCATAACGATTGGTTCCAGATTGAACTATCTGATGGGCGCAAAGGTTGGGTATCCGCCCGACTCGTCACCATCAGCGGCAACCTCGCCAGCATCCCGTTTGTCACGCCGCCCACTGCACCCGTCGCCACGCGCCAACCCACAGCCGCACCGACCCGCACCGGTGGCAACAATAACAATAATAATGGTGGCGCAACGCCCGTCGGTTCAGGTGTCGATTGTAGCCAACTGCGCACCACCTCCCCCGTTGACTGGCTGAATACCAGCGCGGAAGGCGGCACGACCACCTTCTACTGGAACACGGTTCCCGGTGCGAATGACTATTGGTTGTTCTGGTATGCCGAAGATGGTCATGAAGTCGCCCGTTATAACACCGGCGGCGTCACCAGCAGCGTCCAGTTGGATACCCGCCCGACCACCAAGTTTGGCGCATTCTCAAATTACTTCTGGAAGATAGAAGCCCACAAAGATGGGCATGTGGTTTGCAGCTACAACCACCCGAATAAGCTGCACCGTGAAGGTTACTAGCGGCAGTCTCAATAAATCGGTCCTATTTACGAGTGGGCGCACAGCAAGTGCGCCCCTCCTATTTTAATAGTGGGATGTAGGGACGAAGCGTGCTTCGTCCGTGCCACCGAATACAACGATCTTGTGTTGCACACAGTTGGCCTAAAACCAGTCGCCTAAAAAATGTTGTGCAATTTCAAGGCGGCTTGTGGTTAGATAGAGGATAATAAAGCTTGCAATATAAGGATGAAGCCCATTTCATCCAGTCATTCGCTTCACAATGATTATTAACATGCCGACACGCATCAGCGCCTTTACCCGTTGGTGAGCGTGCCTAAAAAGCGTAGGAGTTTTTATGAAGCTGTTTCGTTTTTATTTACTGGGTCTATTAGTCGCGGCATTGTGGACTGGCTTAGTCGCCCCCCAAAACGCCGCCGCGCAAGACGCAGCCGCCGAACCCTCACCCGCAGTAACCGATACCTGTGCAGACCTACGCTTCCTCATGTCGCGGGACACCACACCCGACCAACTCTTACAGGGTGGCGGCATCTTGCAACCGATGACCCCCGCCAGTGGGCAGGTGGGCGGTAGTACAGATCTGGGCGACCACTGGGCATTTATTGTCAACGGCGCGACCAACTCAACCACCATGAGCATCACCTTTACCGATATTCCGGCTGATGTGCAGCTTGAATTCGCGCTGTTTCAGGGCATGACGCAGATTACCACCGGCAACACCTATCAGGCGATTGTGCCCAATGAAACGTATACCCTGCCCACCCGCGCCAACGGCGTTTATACCCTCGTGACACAGCTCACGCATATCAGCGATTTGGAACGCCTAACGGAACCAGTCGGCTATGTCGTCACTGCCGATTTTCAAGGTGGCGGTAATGTAGAGACAGCCGTGAACGAAAAGCGCATCCGTGATACGGCCAGCAGCCAAGATTTGATCATGAATCAGGATTACGAGGTCGTGGATGGCAAGCAAATCTTCACCTTCCGCAGCGGCGCGGTGTTCAAAACCAACCCCACCGCCCTCAAAGCCGTCGCCCAGATGCCAGACAAAGCCGGACGCGTGGACTTCGACAACGGCGGTACACTCATTATTGATAATTGGGCAAGTGACATCAGCCTGCTGGGTGGCAACCTCTCGGTCATCGGTGCGGTAAACGATGTCCAGCGCACCTATTACCTCGAAAACTTCGGTTCCGGTCAATCACTCATCAACATCATCCAAACCGACCTGCGCGATATTACCGATTCCAACCGCACCCACATCGTCACCGACTGGCGGACGATCACCGGCATCTGGGTTCTAACCGACTGCATGGGGTACAAGCTGGAGGATGGGCGCACCTTCACCGTCGCCATCAACGACCAGATCACCCAGCGCGACTTTCAGGTATTCGGCGCGGCAAATGGCAGTGCCCTCGCCTGTAAGAATTTCTTCACCCGCTTCAAAGCCCTCGATGCTGCCGGTCAAACGGTCGATCAATCCGTTTGTATGTCGTGGAGTCCGGTCGAGGCCGGAACCGAAATCTCGATGATCGGCGGCGTGTTCGATACAACATTAGTCGAAGGCCGCTCGCTTACGCTGCAATCCAACAGTGTGCGTATGCTGCCGCTCACGGGAGCGCGCAACACCGACTCAGCCGATCTCCCACTGGATATTCAAGTGGTCGATGGAACACAACCGGTTAGCATCAAACTCGATTGGACAAACCTCGCCAGATTCGCCTACGCCGATGAGGGTGCGGCAGGTCGCACCCTGCGCTTCGGCTTCATGGACGAACCGCGAACTGCCACCACTCGCCCCGGCGCTGAACTCCTATCGGTGGATGCGGTCGAGGACGTGCTGCATATTGTCTATCGCGGCGCGGGTACCAACGGCACCGGTGGGCGCGAACTGCTCCTGCTGCCCCGCAGCGACAGCTACCTTGAAATTGTAACGCCCGCTGGCCTGCCGACCTTTAATGGCGCACCCTTCAACGGGCAAGCGCTGCCGAACGAAGCCGGTTATCAACCGCGCGGCTTAAACAACCTCGGCGGCGAATGCTATCCCATCAACACGCTGCTTGACGGGTTCAACTGTGCGCCCAACGGCGACATCAACCCTGCCAACGGTAACCTGTGGTACTCGGTGACCGATTTAACCGCCTACCATCCGGCTTTCAATCTCGCGCTCACCCGCAGCTACAACAGCTACAACGCGGCGGCGGATGGTGCGTTTGGTAAGGGCTGGACAAGTGATTTCCCGCTGGATTATGCCGTAACCTTTGACGCGTCCACCAATTCGCGCATGGTCGATTTGGCGAACGCCGAACCGGAAACACGCATAACCTACCGCCTCGGCCTCGACCCCACATGGGCGGCACGCGGCGTCCTCACGCTGACCACCAGCAGCGGCTCACTGCACCAGTTTGTGCGCGACACCAGCACCAACGCGGGGGGTGAAGTCTACCGCGCCCTGACCATGCCCGGTTGGGCAATCAGCCGCGCCGGAACGAACAGCCTCACGCAGGTACGCTCCAACTGGACGCTAACCCACACCAACGGCATGACCTACAACTTCGACCGCGCAGGACGTTTGCGCAGCCTCGGCTATCCGGCGCAGGGCTACACCGCCACCATCAACTACCCGTGGGATGAAAATCTCGAAGGGCCAGCCGCGTTGGGCGACCAACCCGTGACCATTACCGACAGCACCGGCACACGCCAGATCGAACTCTATTACGACGATGCGCACCATATCGTCATGTCGCGTCTGCGTGACTTGCAGCAATCCGATGCCGCCAGCGCAAGCTGCGACATCAGCGAGTCCTGCTTTGAAGTAGGCTACACCTACACCAACGGGCTGCTAACCGGCGTCAATTACCCCGGCGGTCAGCAAGCCACTTACGCCTATGATGAATTCGGGCGCTTAATCCGCCACGACGACCCCCGTGCGCCGCTTGCCTCAATCATGGGCTACACCTATTTCGAGGCCGAAGAAGGCACAACGGGTATCGGTCAAGGGGCTGTCACCACCGCTTACATTTTGACCAACGACGAAGCCGCGCCCAATGTCGATACCTCCTTCGCGTGGCGGCGGCTGGAAACAGTCATCGGTACTGAAACCCGTGCCGTGACCGTGACCGACGAGAACAGCACGCCGCACCGCTACACCTACACCCTCGCCGCTGGCAGCCTGACCGCCGCTGGCGATAGCTACACCCTCGCCCAAACCGAAAACCTGTGGGCGGCGGCTGGCACCTTCGATGCTGTCCCAACAAAATATGAATGGGCGGCAGGGCAGCTTGCCGCCATCCCCATCCGCTTCTTACCGGGGGCGACTACCGTCGGGCGTAATCGTGTCGAGTTCAACACCAACGCCAACGGGCAGTTGAGCGGTCTCAGCGGCGGCTACCCCGGCCTAAGCATCACGAATTCGCCGGATGCGGTCGGGCAGTTCCCCGTGCGCCAGATCGTACCGTCGCAAGTCAGCTTTGCCGATGGCTCCGGTTGGACGTTTGGCGGCTATAACGCGGCAGGCTTCTTCAGCACCTATACCGACTCCAACGGCGCACACTACACCGTCGAGCGCGACAATGCGAACCGTCCTACGCTTGTCACCCGCAGCGACGATCAAGTAACTTGGGCGCTAACCTATAACGAAAGCGGCTTCCTCGTCAGCGTGCAGCAGTTAAGCACCGTCAAGAACGATGCCGGTTACACCGTACAGTACAATTGGGATGGCTTGGGGCGCTTAACCGCCGTTGCTGATGATCTCCTCGGCGCGTACCGCATCACCTATACGCCCATCACACAGGGTACGGATGGCAGTTTTACCAGCGCCATCACCACCACCGACCCATCTGGTGCGGTCACCATCTCAACCTTTGACGCACGCGGTCGCCTCATCGAAACCCGCTTGCAAACAAATGCTGAATCCGGGGGTTATCTCAGCCGCACGACTTACGACTACGATGCCGATGACCTGTTAGGGCGTGTCTCTAGCAGTACCCGCTGGCTGGCGGATACCTCCAGCGAAACCGCCGCAACCACCACCTACCGCTATGAAACGCAGCCGCAGCTCAACCAAATCGGCGAAGCCACACCCATCGGCGGTATCAAGGTCACGCAAACCGATCCCTATGGGCGCGAAACACTTGCCGTTTATGACGCGCTCGGTCGCATCCGCCTGATAAGCGATCTCTCCGGTGTGCTGCGCCGCTTCGATTACACT
>JAPUDW010000262.1:0-8053 GCA_027492915.1 Bacteroidota bacterium
TGCACGGCACCATCTTCCACGTATTCAATTACCGCAGCCTACCGCAGGCCGGAATCTGGGTCGGCAAGAACTGCTTCTTTGGTGAATACACCTGCATTCGCGGGCAGGGCGGTGTCCATATTGGCGACGGTGTATATACCGGCACACAGGTGCAGATCGCGGCGGTCAACCATGTCTATAGCGACCCCGACAAGTACATCAAAGATCAGGGTATTACCGCTGAAGGGATCACCATCGAGGATGATGTGTGGTTAGCGTCGAACGTGGTAGTGGTGGATGGGGTGACGATTGGTAAAGGCAGCGTCGTTGGTGCGGGTGCCGTCGTCAACAAAAGCTTGCCGCCCTACAGTGTAGCGGTTGGCATTCCGGCGCGTATCATCAAAGACCGTCGGGAAGCAGCAGCAGTACGTAAATCGGTCGAAGGACAGGTTCACTTCGGCGCATTGGAGCAAATACGGTCGGAGTAATATACATTTAACGCAAAGGCGCAAAGAGGCAAGGTCGCAAAGCGATATATGCCCGGTTACACGCCGATTACCCTGCGTTTGTGCGCCGCAAGGCTACTCACCTGCTGCGAGGGCATGTATAATCCTCGCACTTGTGTCGGCTTAAACCCATTCCACCGTGCCTACTGTGAACCAAAAATCTGCCTTTGCGTCTTTCAACCTCTTCATCTTTGCGTTTTGTTTTTTCCTTGCCGCTTGCGACAGCGCCCCCGGTACGCAGCAGGCTTTTCAAGCGACTTTGCAACCCACGCAAGCCGCCAACGCGCCGGTTTATACCACGACACCAACACTCACGCCCTCTTTAACGCTGACACCTTCACTCACCCATACATTGACCTTAACACCAACGCTGACGCTGACGCCGACTGCTACGGCGACTTTAACCCTGACCCCAACATTGACCCCTTCACCGACGCTCACACCCTCCCCCGTGCCAACCCAGCCGTTATGGACGCTCACCCCTGCCGCAAACAAGGGTGCTGCGGCTTTTGTAAACGCGCCGGCTGTATTCCAACTGGCACAGGGTTGGAGCTGCGAGGACTTCCCATGCGAAGATGACCTTGAAGGTTGGTTGAGCCGCATCCGTGTCCCAACCGGATACACCGTCGAGCATGTCGGCAAGCTCCCCGGTCAGCCGATGCAAATTGTTTACGGGCCGGATGGCGCGTTGTATGCAACCGTATTAGAAAATGGCACACGCGATGGCGCGGTCTACCGGATGGATGACACCGGCAGCAGTGAGCGCTACAGCGACACCCTCGTTTCGCCCTTAGGGTTAGCCTTCCAACCGGGGACGGACGTGCTGTATGTAACGGCGCGGGTTGAAGTGAACACGGGCGGCGCTTTGTACCGCATCCCCGAAGGCGGCGGTGAACCACAGCCGATCATCACCGATTTGCCCTGCTGTTATTCGCTGGTCGATAACCAACCGAACGGCCTCACCTTCGGGCCAGACGGTTACCTATATATGGGCGTAGGTTCCCTAACTGACCATGTAGAATCACTCACGCCGCGCACTAAACCCTTTGCCGACATCCTCCCCGACGAAGCCGCAATCCTACGAATTCAGCCGCATACGGGTACGATTGAAGTATACGCCAGCGGCATCCGCAACCCTTATGACCTGACGTTTGATGCAGCAGGGCAGCTTTATGCCACCGATAACGGGCTGATTACCGGCCCCGGCGACCGTATTCTAGCGGTTGATGAAGGGGCGCATTACGGCTGGCCGTATTGGCGCACACGCGGCTGCGAGGACTGCCCCATCTCGCCATCGAAAGTGACGATTTCGCCGGATTTGCTGACACTGCCCGATTTCAGCCTACCGCGCGGTATCACTGCCTATACCGGACAACAATTCCCATCCAATACGTTCAACAACCTGTTCGTGGCGCTGTGGAACGGCACCACCAATGCCCAACGGATTGTACGGATTGACCCGCAAGACCCCCGCTTCGGGCAGGAAGGTTACGCACCGGAACCCTTCGTTACCGGCCTCATTCGCCCCGTTGATGTGACGGTCGCGCCCGATGGATCACTGGTGATTGCCGACTTCATTTATGGGCATATCTGGCGTGTGCGTTATATTGGCTGATGTAATTTCCCTTTAGTTTCGCCACATGCAAACTTCCTGTAGGATAGTGTTATTGGAAAGAACAGATTGCTTTTAAGCAGCACATCTTTCCACTTAATAACCCTTAGTTCAGGAGGACAGCTCTCGATGTTTAAACGTTTTGCGATTCTAACGTGTTTTGCACTCTTGATGACTTTTGCCGTCGCCAGTGTTCACGCGCAAGACAAAATTAGCTATGGTGACATCATCATTGGCGAAGTCACCGAAAAAGAAACTGAAATCAGCTACGAACTTAATGTGGATGAAGGCGATGTGGTCGTACTAGATTTACGCCGTGCCAAAGACAGTGAGTTGTATTCAACCGCCATTATTGTGCAAAACCCCGACGGCGATGAGGTTTTGAACACCACCGAGGACACCAGCGCCAATAACACGGTTGCCGGCTTCGTGGCCGAAGAATCCGGCGTATTCACCGTGATCGCTACCCGCAACCAATATTCTGATACAACCGGTGAGTTCGAACTGCGCCCGACCAACGCCCGCATTCTCGAAGCCGGCGACAATATCAAAGGGTTAGTGGATAATGACAGCGCTGATATATACTACGCGCTGCCATTTGATACCGATGTGAGCGTGTCTTACATCCAGACCAGCGGCGACTACTATCTGTACTTCCGTATTTACTCGCTCGATAACCAGAACAGCGGCAGCCTGTACGCCTCATCGACGGCTATCGACGGCATTACATGGACGGTGACTTTCACCACCGAGTCCGATTATCTAACATTAGTTTCAGTTGGTGGCGACGAATACGATCTTCAGCACGACGATATTAGCAGCAAGTTCACGCTGACCGTTGAGTAACCCCTGCACATAACGTTTCGTAAGGGAGCAGGCTGCTGCTCCCTTATTCGTTCCGTTCTTGTACGATTACTTCCAGTACCCGCCCTGTTGCATAACCAAAGAGAGCCGCGCCTGCCAGCAGCCCCAACGGTAAACCGCGAATAATGGGAATAATGGTCAGCAAACCGCAAGCTGCCCCGCCCAGCGTATTGACCGCCAGCCACAAAGCCGCCCGTTGGCTGATGTGCCGCAGCAGTATCCACTGGGCTAACCCGACCGCCGCGCCTAACAACCCACCGGCCAGCAGCGCCGCGAGGCCATTGGCGAACAAAAACACCACACCCCCAATAATCGCCGCCGGAATCAACCCGACTGCCGCACCTGCGAACGTCAGCGTGATCCAACGGCGCGAGGGTTGCGCGGGTTCAGGCTTATCCGACAAGCTGTAGGTGGTGTCCTCAACCACCCTCGACCCCCGCAGCGCCCACCACTGCGCCGCCCCTAAAACCAGCCCCGCGATGATGCCCGTACCCGCGAAGCAAACCGGATTGAGGACGCCCGCATACAAGCCCACCGTCCAGCCGACCACGTTTGCCAGCACCCAGCGCAGCAAGAAGCGTTGTCGAAGTTCATACAGGAAACTTTCAATCAACATAGGCATACAAATGCACACTGTTCCAACCTGAGCAAGTGCGGCAATAGTAGGCGATAGCATGGCGCTTGTCGATAGGAAGCGCTTCCCCCTACACAAACCAAAAGCCGGTGGTTATACTTTATGGTATGAAGACTTATACGATTGATTTACGCGGCACTTGCCAACAACAAACCACAACCGGTGTTGGAACCAACACAGGAAGATGGCGCTTGCTCGTGTAACGCAGCCGCACGCATCGACTTGGTTAACCAGCCCGGTGTTCCCACCATAATAAGGAACATCGGGCTTTTTTATTGACAAGGCTTTTCACCGAGGGAGAAGAATCATGTTAGCTATGCTTGCTGCCGCGTTTGTGATTGGTGTCGCTGTGGCTATTCCGCCGGGGGCAGTCATCATCGCCGGCAGCCAACGCGCCATCAGCCGTGGCTTTTGGGATGCGTTCGACTTTTATTTAGGCGTGGTCGCGGCGGACGCACTATACGCGGTGCTGGTTTACTTTGGCTTATCAACCTTGTTTAAAGACAGCGTGGCCTTCAAACTCATCCTGTGGGTACTCGGCGGCGCATGGTTGATCTGGTTAGGTATCGGAGCGATTCGCACACGGGTCGAGTTCAGCAAGATGAACGAAACACCCCCTCCAAGTTCTCGCCTGCGTGTCATGCGTGATGGGTTGTTGATTACACTTTTTAACCCGCTGACCATTGTGAGCTGGATTGCGCTGGCGGGTAACTTCTTTGAAACGCTTTGGCAGCCGGAATGGCCGGCGAAAGAGAGCTTCGGCCTCCTCGCGATTATCGCCATGCTGGTAGGAACGCAAACATGGGCATTGGGTGTCGCGGGCATATTGAGCGCCCTACGCCGCATGATTAGCCCGCGTGTCCTATATGCGGTGTCGGTCGTCAGCGGCGTGTTCCTAATTGTCTACGGACTCAGCGGTTTGTGGTCGGCGGTAAATTTGCTGGTAAACCGCACTTAGCAATTCTTCACCTACAATTTCGCATCATAAATTAGAGGCGCATTTCATTGCGCCTTCTATCCATTTCGTTATTTAGTCAAAACCTATTCAGGGATGATACGGGCTTATAAATAGGATCTGTGGATCGAAAATGGCCCTTACAAACCTCACATTGCTTGTTGATTTAGCCCCAAAATTTTGGTAAAAACTATAGAAAGAAATTTTACTCCGGCCTTATTTCTACGCAAATCTTCAGATTAGTTGTCATAATACATAATGTGTTGGGGAATTATTCACGGAAATTCATGATACTCTGACTTATCTTTTTATCGTAATACGTTATGATTGTAATGTTGGTCTAAAAACCTATCCTGTGTAACGGGGGTTACGAATGGAATCAGATAAAGCAGCTAATGAGCGTGAATCAAAACATATCCTGCGTCAGATCCAAGATCATTTAGGTGAGATGCATATAAAGTTGGGATCGCTCCGAGAATCGGTCGGTATGGTAGACGTCTTTCATCACCCCCACACCATGACGCCGACTCTGAATTACATCACACCGCGTAAAAATACCGCGTGGGTGTCTGGATCTTATTTACAACAAGGGCTTGCTTACTTAACCCAACAAGAACGTTTACCGCGCGTCGAATATATCGAAGGGCTGTATCCGCCAGCATTCGCCCGCACACTGCGTGAACTCGGTTTGGAACTGGAACGCGAAACGCTGATTATGGTGTATAAGCCGGATGGCATTACGGGTCGCCCGACACCGCCATTGGTCGAACGTCCCCTACCGGACGGCATTACCGTTCAGAAGGTGACTGACCAAGAAAGCAGCGGCCACTGGTGGTATGTGTGGCGCAACGGGCATTACGATGTCATGTCTCTCGGTGTCGAGCCGCTGTTCGTGGGTAGGGATATGGAAGCTCACTGGACGGGCAAGCAGTTGGATTACATCATGTACCGCAGCGGTTTTCCGGCGGGGGTGGTGCGCGTCAGCCTGCACAAAGAGACTGCCCACATTTCGGCGCTGGCGCTGCTCAAAGAACTGCGTACGCCATCCATGATCCAAATTTTACAAACCGCTGCGATCAAAGGTGCGCTGGAACAGGGTGCCAAACTCGTTTTTGCCCCCGGCGAAGAAGAGAATGAACGCCGTGCCGCCCGTGAGCTGGGTTTTATGGACTTTGGTAGTATAGTATGCTATGCTGCCCCCAATGAAATCGCCAGAGGAACGCATGTCGAAAGCATGGAATTTTCTATACTCGCGTTCTGAGGATGCTGAAGCAGTCAGTCAGTTGCTCCAGCGTTCGTTAACCGACCTCGGATATACACTCTATAACCCGTTCGGACTCATTCCCGGTAAGGCTTACAGCCGTTCTGTGCGTTTGTTTGTTGCACCGTCTGTCAACGGATGGGTAAAAATAATCGGCGAGCCGGATGAACGGCAGTTCGCCAGCCTTGCCCACACGACCTTGGTTTTGTATACCGTGCTGGACAAGGCACAGGCCGATATTCGCGCCTATCAAAATGGCGGCGAGGCTGATCTGGTAAGCGCACTCACGCCCTTTCTACGACCCCGCTTAACTGCCGATAATCTACGGCGGGCGCTCGAAACCACCTCGAACGTCATTCAAGATGATGCCCAATCAGCCGGTCTACCGTTTGATGTGCTGCCGGATAACATCAAAGGCATGGCGGGAAATGTAAACAATGGGCAGGCGCAAAAGATGTTTGCTCGTCTCAGCGGTGACCTGATGAAAAAAGTAGCCGGTACAGGACAAGCGGATGCAGCCCGCGCATTAGTGAGCGGCGGTGATGCGCCCGACTGGAACAGCAGCGGTGGGGCGCAAATTCGGGCACTCATGAACTGCCTGACTCTGCCAGACGATTGGCGTGAGCCGGATTTTGATACGCTGCGGGATGCTTACCAACTGCACGAACGCCGCCGGCGCAGCCCGAACGCACGCGCCTACCCCGGTGATGACGAAGTGATGGCAAAAGTGCCGGACGCATTGACCTATACACCGATTTACGGAGGGGCGAACTGATGTCGGGTGCTGACCGTTTGCGCTGGGATGAAGTTTACCGCGAGATGGAGGCGGCAGATTACCCGCCGCCCGACCCGATGTTGTTTGATTACACGCCGCCGGTTACCGATGAAGCCGAACACCGCGCACTCGATTTGGCGTGCGGCATGGGGCAAAACGGGTTGTGGTTGGCTTCGCAGGGTTACGTGGTAGATTTGATCGACGTGAGCCGTGTTGCACTCCTGCGGGCACAGGCCGAGGCGACCAAGCGCGGTTTGCGTGACATTAATTTGTATCCGGTTGACCTCGACCAGCATGAACTGCCCGATAATTATTATGAGGTCGTGTCAGTATTCCGCTACCTCAAACGCGACTTGTTTCCTATCCTGCGTCACACCATCCGCCCCGGTGGACGCATCCTCTACGAAACCTTCAACCGCCAATATTTGCAGCTTGTACCCGCCTTCAACACCAGCTACTTGCTCGAAGTGGGTGAACTGCTAGGGTATTTCGCCGATTGGCGCGTGCTAACCTACGCCGAAGATTCGCACCTGTCTCGCATCGTGGCTGTCAAACCGGAATAAAAATCCACAAAATCACCCGCAAAAGTTTGCAAACTCTAACCGCACAAACAGAACTTCCGTGCTATAATAATTCTGGTCGTGGTCGGCTGGTAAGTGGTGATAACTCAACAAAATATTTGGGAACACACTGTAGGGGCTGGAAAAATCCAGCCCGCGCCACCAAATTCACACCAACCACCTAATTTACCACCACCATCATAATCCAATGATCGGTCATAGGGTGACTGATGTAAGTTAGAAACTCAAAACAATTGAATTCACGGTGTAGGGACGCAGCGTGCTGCGTCCGTGATTCATATTCGCCCTTGCCTGGAGACTGATAGCTGACGAGTAATGGACTTGCACTGACTTTCGCCAATTCGGCAGATTGCAGAGAGCAAATTGCCGAATCGGCATTCGGCGGTGGAATCACGGGAGCAATCCGCCGTTTTGTGCCATTTCAGCGCCGCGCTCCCTCACTTCCGCCGACACAAAACGACCATCCGGCGGACACACGAGAGCTTCCCGCCCGCCATTTCAGCAGAAGTTTTGCACAAATTGCATATTTTTTGCATTTTGCGCAGCTTCCATCAACGACCTACGCTGCGGCTGTCGCAGTCGGCGTGGCCTCAACAGGCAGCGTTAAGCCGCTCGCCGCATCATACGTTTGCTGGATGATGCTGGCATCCGGTTCAAACGCATACACATCATTGAGCAGCATCAGTGTAATCGCCAGCGCCGGTTCTTCATCGCAGCCCTTATCCTCGCTGATCCGGTAAGTAATCCTGAAGGTATCACCCACCAATTGGTTAATCTCGGTAGTGGTCAGCCCATACCAGTCAACACTGTCGAAAAAGATGTCTGCCAGTTCATACCCGCAGGCATACTCGCTGAAATACCGGCCTTCTGTGACCGCGCTTAACGT
>JAPUDW010000262.1:8063-10508 GCA_027492915.1 Bacteroidota bacterium
TAGAGTGCCGCTACCAGCGTTCCATCCGGCGGTATATCATCAAGCTGAGACAGTAAATTCCCGACAAGCTTAAAGATCGCATCACACGCGCCTTCTGGAATGACCTCGCGTACCGTGCGGTAAACATCAGCTATAGTTCTCCCGACTTGCAGCGCCGTTGAGTCTCCCCAATCCACGCGGTTCACAAAGGGTTCAGCCACCGTGAACGCACATTCATTCATTTCAACCCTGCCAACAGCTTCCTCAAGGTAAGCCAGCATTCGCGCTAATTCTTCCGGCGCATAATCCCCGTGCATCGAACGCAGAACACTTTCTTTGTAAGAACCCATTGGATACGTACAATCGAGTTTTAGCGGTTGAAAAGCCAAATACACCTCACGCGCCACTTGTGCCGCCTTAACCAAATCCAGTTCGATGCCGTCGCGGTGGTCATACTCCCAACCGGAAATATACGCCTCGGTCATATCCATCGCGCAGGCAGGGTCAAAAATCGGCTCATCGGTTGGTTCTTGCGCGGAGGCTGGAACGACGAACACAGCCAGCAGCACAAGAATGATCACAATCAGCAATCTAAATTGACGCATAAACCTTCACCTTCTGTATTTCACTGCCTTTTCTTGGCGAACTGTGCGAAGCCTTCCGTGGGATGGCGATTCGAATTAGCCTCAGTTCTACCGCGCTACCGATTGCAGTGCGTCCTCAAAAATCGTCAGGCCGTTGTCGATCTGCTGCTCGTTCACCACCAGCGGCGGTATCCAGCGGATGACATTTTCATAACTGCCACAGGTCAGCAGCAGCAGGTTACGCTCCAAACACGCCTTCTGCACCGCCTTCGTCGTGTCCTTGTCCGGCTGCCCATCCCGCATAAACTCGGTACCGATCATCAAGCCATAGCCGCGAATATCACCGATCACCGGATAGCGACCTTGCAGTTCAACGAGGCCATCGGTCAAACGTTCGCCCATCGCCGCCGCGTTATCCACCAGCTTCTCGTCCCGAATAGTTTCAACAGTGGCGACTGCCGTTGCCGTTCCCAGCGCGTTCCCCCCATACGTGCCGCCGTGCGAACCGGTTGCCCAATGGCTCATAATTTCCTTCGACGAAGCCACGCCCGAAATTGGGAAGCCGCTGCCCAGCCCTTTCGCCATAATCACGATGTCTGGCGACACGTTAGTCTGCTCGAAACCCCAAAACTTACCCGTGCGCCCGAAGCCCGTTTGCACCTCATCCGCCACAAACATGATGCCGTACTTCGTGCAAATCTCACGCAGCGCCTGCATGAAGCGTGCCGGTGCGGGAATGTAGCCGCCTTCGCCCAACTCCGGCTCGATGATGATGGCAGCGGTTTCTTCTGGCGCAGTCTGGCTCTTAAACATCAGATCCAATTCGCTCAGGCAAAAGTCAATCGCCTGATCTTCTGTCCAACCGTAGTGGTAGGCATACGGAAAGGGCGCGACAAATACACCGGCTGGCAGTGGTTGGTAGCGCGAACGGTAAACGGTTTTCGAGTTGGTCATCGCCATCGTCTGCGCCGTGCGCCCGTGGAAGCTCCCTTGAAACGTAATGACGTTTGTGCGTTTGGTCGCCATCCGCGCCAGCTTCACCGCGCCTTCAGTTGCTTCCGCACCGCTGTTGGAGAAGAAGAAGCAGTCGATTGAGTCAGGGGTAACGGTATTCAGCGTTTCCGCCAGCTTGACGGTTGAGGGGGCGATTACCACATTAATCTGCCCGTGAATCAGCTTCGCCGCCTGATCTTGAATCGCCTTCACCACACGCGGGTGGCAGTGTCCGGTATTGGTCACGCCGATGCCGCTGGTGAAGTCGGTATACTGTGTACCTGCCGCGTCGTACAGGTAAATACCCTCGCCGCGTTCCGGTTGAATCTGTGTCAAGTGCGACCAAACGGGCGAAAGCAGTTCAAGCGATTCGGTTGTCATCGTCGTACCCTCATGTCCAATAAATAGAATGGTTCTATTCTACCAGCGCCCCGCCGCCCTTGCTGCTCTATCTACCAATGCGCTTATGAATACAGAACCAATGAAAGCTGTGGTTAGCAGTCAACCAGCTAAGTTCTGAGGTAAAATAGAATATAGGGATATATTGGAGGTATTGCTATGAATACACCGCTAGAAGAAGCGCTTGCGCTCGCCCTCAAATTAGACCCAAGAGAACGTCTACAACTCATTGAGCAAGTTGCTTCGTCAGTCGAACAAGATATTGAGCCAATAGGAGTTAATGAACTCCAAGAAGCCCATTGGGGTCAGGCACTTAATCATTTGCTAGATGAATTGGAGCCCATTGATTTGTTGTATCCACAGATCGAAAACCCTATCGAATGGGTAAAGCACTTACGCTCCGAAAAACGGCAGAATCGTCTAGGGAATTGGGGCGATGCAACAATTGGAACGGCTACAATTCAGTCACCACCTTGGCATGAATGATTGT
>JAPUDW010000263.1 GCA_027492915.1 Bacteroidota bacterium
CCGCTTTGTTCCCACCGCCGGGCTCCCGCCCGCGCGGCGGCGGGTCAACAGTTGAAGCAGGGCAAGCTCAACCTGAATGACCGTGTTCCCCTAAATGCCGAGGATAAAAGTGCGGGCAGCGGTATCCTCCAGTTTTTCGAGGCGGGGGTAAGCCCAACCTTCCGTGACCTGCTCACCTTGATGATGATTATTAGCGATAACACCGCTACCGATATGAATGTCGCTTTGCTCGGTGGCCCTCTGGTCGTCGAAAGCTATATGCATGAACTTGGCCTGAATGATATTTACCTCAAGATGGACTGTAAGAACCTGCTCAAAGGGTTATGGCCTGCCGAAATTCAAGATCAACCGCTTGAGGTCATTAAAGAGTGGTCGAAAAACAATGATGTCGTGCGCGATGGCGTGACCTTTAGCCGTGGCTCGGATAATAACGTCAGCACGGCGTTCGATATGAACAAGCTGGTAAACCTGTTATTTCAGGGTCAAATTGTCGAGGGTGAACTGAAGGATGAATTGCTCGGCATTATGTACAAGCAGCAGTTGAACCAACGTCTGCCGCGCTTCCTGCCGTCGGATGTCGAGTTCGCCCATAAAACGGGTACGATTGGCGGCATCTGCAACGACAGCGGTGTCATGACTATCGGTGAAAACAATCATGCCATCGTTACCATGTTTACATCATGGAACGACCAGCCATTCTGGAACAAGCCGCAAGAGCGTATTCAGCGCGTGTTCGAGGTCGAAACGGCTATCGGTAAAGTAGGCCGTCTGGTTTACGACCACTATAGTTCGTATTCTGCGTAGTCTGTCACCAATTTGCTGACAACACGCTTGAAACTTGTATACTCATCAGCCATGTATGGGGGTAGTCAATAAAAGCGGAAAGGATTGATTATAGACCGGATTGTATGCATACAGTCATCACTACCAATGAGCAAATCATAGGGTTATGAAAGGGAAGGTTATGTTGTCCAAGCGAATTATGTCTCGTATTAGTATCGTACTGTTGTTGACCTTGCTGCTGTCTACCGTTTTCAACGTGTCGGCGCAGGGCAGCGGTGGTCGTTTGGTGGTGGCGGATGCTGCCTCGAACACCTCGCTTGACCCGTTTGTGAGCGCGTGGCACAGTTGGCCGCACTACGCCATCTTCTCCACGCTGTTCGCCCGTAATGCGGACTTGACCTACGGCGGCTTCCTTGCGGATACATGGGAAGCTTCGGAAGACGGTTTGTCACTGACGATCAATCTCATTGAGAATGCGGTTTTCACTGATGGTACGTCAGTTAATGCTGAGGCTATCAAGTGGAACCTCGAAAAGTATGCCAACCCCGATACCGGCGCAGCACAGGGCGCGGACTTGATTGGCCTGCTGACCAGCGTCGATGTGAACAGCGAATACAGCCTGACTCTGAACCTCGCCACCCCGTATGCACCCTTGGTCTTTACGCTGTCGGGTATCGAAATTGTTTCACCCACCGCTTATGAAGCCGCTGGTGTAGAAAACTTCGGTTTGAACCCCGTTGGTGCTGGCCCCTTCAAGCTGAAGGAACTGAACACCAATAACTACATTCTGCTGGAAAAGAATCCTGACTTCGCATGGGCACCCCCCGGCTTGACCAGCAACGCTGGCCCTGTTCTGCTTGATGAACTGCAAATTCTGTTCATCAGCGAAGAACAAACCATCCTCGCTGCTTTGGAAACCGGTGAAGTTACCGTTGCCGATGTTCCCACCCAAAACCTCGAAGATGTTCGCGCGAACCCCGATGTAACCATCACCGAAGCCAAGTTGGCTGAAATCCGCTATGTCGGTTTCAACACCTCCAAGGCTCCGTGGGATAACGTTGAACTGCGCCAAGCATTTGCTTATGCAACTGACCGTGATGAAGTAAACGAACTGGCTTACGACGGTTTGGCTGAACCCCTGTACCAACCGCTGCCCACCACCATCTGGGGTCATAACCCTGAATTGGATGCGGGTTCCTATCACTTTGACACCGAGAAGGCCAGCGCCATGCTCGATGAACTGGGCTATGTGGATGTCGATGGTGACGGCCTGCGTGAAACCCCTGAAGGTGAAGCATGGTCAGTCCCGCTGGCAGTTGGTAGCTCCGATGAATACCTGCGCCTCGCGGAAATTCTGGATGCCCAGTGGCGTGCCGTTGGTATCCCGGTTCAGATCGACGCGATGGAACGTAATGCGCTCATCGACCTGACCACCACCGCCGAACATGACTTGTTCCTGCTGAACTACGGTTACACCGATCCCAGCATCTTGACCTACTTTTTCCATCCGTCGCGCAAGGGCGGCAGCAACCGTACTTGGTTCTCGACGGACGAACTGACGGCACTGCTGGAAGGTGCGGATACTGACCTGAATCAGGAAACTCGTTATGAGACGATTACTGAACTCAGCCAGTATGTCATTGACCAATCACCGTGGATCTTCCTTGTTACCCCGCCAGCATTGATCGGCGTCCGTAATGAGATTAAAGGCTGGGTCATTAACCCTGACCTGTCCTTCCAATATTGGGATGCTTATTTCGAGTAATCCCGCCATAGATCGTTAAAGGATGGCCTTCTACATGAAGGCCATCCTTATGATGATTACGGATCGTTCGTTTGCCGTCATTGAACACTTCTTAGCGCGGACGATCCGTAATGAGGATAGTTGCATGGGTAAATACATTCTCCGACGTACGCTCATTGCTTGTTTGCTGGTATTGGTTATTTCGGTACTGGTGTTTGTCATGCTGCGTGTTGCCATTCCCGGTGACCCGGCTGCTACGCTGGCAGGTGACCGCGCCTCACCCGAATTAATCGAGCAAATTCGTAAGAATATGGGTTTAGATCGTCCTATTCCTGAACAACTCTTCATTTATCTGACGAAGGCCGTTCAGGGCGACTTGGGACGTTCGGTGCAATTCGGTGAACCGGTATTCGGGGTCATTGCCAAAGCCTTTCCTTTCACGGTTACACTCACCTTTTTAAGTGTCACTGTCGGTACGCTGTTCGGCTTAGGTATTGGTATTTTAACCGCCGTCAAACGCGGCACATGGATTGATAGTGTCAGTATCGTTGTCGTTGTATTTTTCTATTCGATCCCCAGTTTTTGGTTGGGGTTGGTGCTGATATTGGTGTTCGCTGTCGGGCTGCGGGTGCTGCCCGTGCAAGGCGCGTCTACATGGCAGCATTTTGTCCTGCCGGTCGCTACACTGTCGGTTGGGCAGATGGCGCTGATCGCACGCCTCACCCGCACCAACATGGTCGAAACGATGGGCGCGGCGTTCATTCAAACCGCACGTTCCAAGGGGTTGTCGGAACGGCATGTGGTGTTTCGACACGCCCTTAAAAACACGCTTATTCCCATCGTCACTGTGGTAGGGCTGTCAGTCGGCGGTTTACTCGGTGGCGCTGATATTACTGAAAACATTGTTGGTTGACCGGGTGTCGGTCGATTGACCGTTGAGGCAATCCTTGGACGCGACTACCCGATGATTCAAGGAACGGTACTGCTGGTTGCCGTGACCTTTGTTTTTGTCAATTTAATCATTGACGTTCTGTATATCTATGTTGACCCGCGTATTCGCTATGACTAACTCAGATAACTCTATGCTGGAAAAAGCCGAACTCCCTGTTTCGTCAACGGTCATTTCATTAGCAGACGATATGCCACTGCAGCACGACACGCCTTATGGACGGTCGCTGCAAGAATTTTTGCGCCATCGTGTTGCCAGTGTCGCTTTGCGGCTCATTGTCGTTATTGTAGTGGCCTCCATTCTCGCGCCGCACTTGACATCCTATGACCCAATCGGGCGTAATGCTAAAGACAAACTGACACCGCCTAACGCCGACTATATATTAGGGACGGATGCTTTGGGGCGTGATGTGCTGACGCGCATCTTATACGGCGGTCAAATTTCCTTGCAGGTTGGTTTCCTGTCGATTACATTGGCGGCTACTCTGGGTGTGCCGTTGGGCTTACTGGCGGGTTATTCCGGCGGTAAGGTCGATAATGTGATTATGCGGATTATGGATTTAATCCTCGCGTTCCCCGGCCTGATTTTAATTATCTGGTTGGTTGGTTTGCTGGGTTCTAATCTTCTTAACGTTATCATCGCCATCTCGCTGTTTTCGCTGCCGACTTACGCACGCTTGGCTCGTGGGCAAACCCTTTCGCTGTATCAACGGGATTTTGTGCTGGCGGCTCGCTGCATCGGTGCGAACGGCCCACGTATCATGTTTAGCCACATCCTGCCCAATATTCTTGGTTCGCTGATCGTTATCACAACGCTGGGTGTATCGGATGCCATCATCACGGGTGCAAGCCTGAGCTTCCTAGGCTTGGGTGTTCGACCACCCACACCGGAATGGGGTGCGATGCTTTCCGACGGACGCGGCTACCTGCGGAATGCATGGTGGATTTCGTTCTTCCCCGGTATGACGATTACCTTGTTGGTGCTGGCGCTGAACACAGTTGGTGATGCGCTGCGGGATGCTTTTGACCCCAACACCCTGTCGAAATAGTTTTACCTCATCAACAGCGGAGACTTTTTATCCGCTGTTTTTATTCCCCTCAATAGCTCCCTTATTCTTCATAAACTGCACAAAATTTGCAAAATTCGTCACAAAATGCAGATTTTGCCCTAAAGGACTCCCTTCGGTCGCAATACTTCTGCCGAAATGGCGGGCGGGAAGCTCCCGTGTGTCTGCCGAATTGACATTTTGTATCGGCGGGGAGTTCGGCTAGTTCCGCCGAAATGACACAAATTCGGCGGATGTCTCCCGTGTTACCACCGCTGTGCAATTTGTGCATTTGCGTGTCGGCGGGAGTCTCGGCTAATTCTGCTGAAATGGCGCAGGTTCGGCGGATGTGAGGGAGAATGCTACCGCCGTGAAAAAGCGACAAGTTTCAAGTCGCAATTTACAAGAAAATCGCCAATCGAATGCGTGTGCGGAATTAACCACCGAGACATGGAAAATACAGAGAAGCATAACAAAACGCCAAGAACGCCAAGGCCAATACAACGAATACAAGCATGGCAGTGGACAAATGGTACGTGGTGATTAAACCCTCACCTCCAGCCCCTTTCCCTCATGGCGAGGGGAGCCATTCAAGAGCACCACTTACTTTGCATTCACCACTGTATCTATTTTAGAACAAAAGTTCAATTTGAGTCAAGCCAATTGCGTTTGAGTTTTCAAACTTTAGTGTCAGCGTTTTTGGTGCGCCAAATCTTTAGCGCGCTAATGGCAAACAGCAGGAAGCCGAGCGGCATGGTTATTATGTAGACGACCCAATTGGTTTGCCACTGCCAACCTTGTGCATAAGCCAGCGCGTAGATAAGGCTGGCGGTTATCGGTATGGCGAGAAGGGGTAAGTAGCGTATTAGCGGTGGGGTACTAGTCTTTATCAAAAGCGAGTCGCGGGTTTCGACACGCTGGTTTCGCCGCAGCACGACATAGCTGATCCCCAGTAGAATGGGCAAGATGACAAGTGCAATCGGCGCGAATGGCACGGTGATGAAACAGAAGTACAGCAGCAGCAAGCCAGCGACCACCCACTTTGCCACGCGGCCTGCTTTGAAGGCGGGCGTGGTACGGTCAGCCAGCCAATAGGCGACCATAACGACGATGGTGGTGATGCCAGCATATAAGGCAAAATCGAAAGGCGGCGTCGCGATTCCCCCGGCCTCCGTCCACCACCAGATCGCCCACAAGCCGTAAAACACACCGATGCCAACGGCCAACCGAAGCACGGCAATTATGCTTGTGTCGAGTGCTTGCCGCACCATGTACCATCCCACCCAGACGGTTAAAATGGCGTGCCATGATAAGCCTGTGAAGGAGATGGACATGGGCAGGCTTTGGTATGTGGTTTGTCCAATAAGCCCTTCAGCCAGCCAGCCGAATACCGCGCCACCGATGAACAGCGCCCAAACGCTGCGCACGCGGAAATGTTGGACGAGGGTGAGGAACACGAAGGCCAGCAGGGAGTACAGCAGCCAGCCCAATACGTAATCGAGCAGGGTATCACCAACGCGGATGCGCACCCAAAATACAAACTCCGAGTAGAACTGGAAGATGTAGCCGGTGGCGAGCGAGGCAAGCAGGGTTTTAGGCATAGTGAACCTGATGAAATCAAACAGCGGTCAATATACTATACTGCCTATCGACCGCTGTAGGTGAATTTTGGCTGTTACTGATCCTCTAAATGCATAAGCCTAGGAGACAGCAAACCCGCCAAACATATCACTGCACTCAGCACGCCACCGATGATGAGCACGGCTCGAACGCCTAAGGCTTCGGCTAATGGGGCGGCGAGGGCAAGACCAATGGGGGCAGCGAAGCCATTGAGCGTTGTTAAGAGCGAAAGTGCGCGGCCTTGCATATGATTAGGTATGATGCGTTGAAGGATACCGATGATCGGGGCATTGCCGATGGTAAAGGTGATGCCGCTGATTAACCATGTGAATACCGCAGCCGCGAAAAGATTGCGGGGTATGATGCCGGCTACAGCGATCACGGCACAGGATACCGCGTAACTTACGAGGACAATCGGCATTTGGCGGCGCGGTAAGCGGATAATGCTAATGACAACCCCGCCGAGAATCATGCCTAGTCCGCCGATCCCTTCCATAAGCGCGATCTCACCTACACCACCGCCAAATTCGTTACGAACGAGCAGCGGTGTTAGGGAAAAGGTTGGCAGGATGACCGCGATCATGAGCGCTGTTAACACATAGAGATAGACTAAGCCGCGTTTGCCCATGACGAAGCGCAGCCCTTCCCGAAAATCTTGCCAGATACTTGCTTGATTGTCGGTGGGGCGAACGGTTCGCGGTATTCGGAAAAAGAACAACGGTATCACAGCTAATGATGCGGTGACAACATCAATGATGAGGGCGGTTTGGAGGGGTAGAAAAGCGAGTAAGGCAGCGCCTAAAGGGGCAGCAGCCACGCTCATCAGACCCGCGACGGTCTGGTTCATACCCGCGACCCGCGAGTACCACGTTGGCGGTACGATGATACTGGTTGTGGCGATTGCTGCCGGATTTTGGAAGGCCTGCATGGTGCTGCGAATAAACATCGCCGTATACACATGCCAGAGTTGAACAGTATCGCTTGCGAACAGCAGCATGAGGATCACAATGCAAAGGGCTGTGATGCTGTCGGAGACAATCATAATGAAGCGGCGGTTGAAACGGTCGGCTATTGTTCCACCCAGTGCAGCGAATAAGGCTTGTGGCAGCAGTGCCATAATACCCGCCGTTGCCAGCGCACTGGCTGAGCCGGTCGTGTCGGTTATCCACCAGATAAGGATGAACTGGGTAAGGGCGCTGCCAATTTGCGATAACGATTGACCAAACCAGATGATGAAAAATCGAGGTTTCCACCGCACCTCGTCCCAATTCACGGGCGAGATATTTGCTGCCATAACTTCTTGTTCCACGGCTGTCATGTCAGGCGCTCCAATTCTGAACGAACCAGTGCAATTTCTTGCGCTGAAAGGGGAGCAGCGCCAGCGATTTCGGCAAACCATATACCGTCGCAGGTCAGTTGAATCATGAGGGCGCGACCCGCTGGCAGCCCGTCATCACTCGTTGTCCGCCATTGTTTATTTTCAAGTGTGACCAATAATTCGGCATAGAGATTGCGAAGTTTTGCAAATGCTACATTTAAGTCCTTATCCTGTTGAGTCGAGTCAAACGTTGCGCGGATATAGGCACGGCACCAGCGACCGGGAACGCCTTCCGGTTCTTGTTCGATTTCGTGGGCAAGCCGTTCGTACCATAGCTGTTCGGAATATTCGATGATGGCTTTTAGCAGCGATTCTTTGGTGGGGAAGTGGTGCAGCAGCCCGCCTTTACTGACATTAGCTTCGAGCGCAATGGCATCCAGCGTGAAATGGTTCGCGTCGGCTTGTACTAAGAGTGAGAGCGCCGCATTGATAAGTTTCTGGCGTGTTTCTTGAGGTGTTTTCTTTGTCATGGTTTGATTCCGTCTGATTGGACTGTTTAGTATAACCGTCTGCTTAGACGGTTTCAAGCGTGAGGTTTGAGGTAACTAAAAGAGTCGTACTTGTAGGCGGCGCTGGCGCTTTTAAATATTAGAGTCACTATAGATTTTTGAGGAATTTTCCACAACCCCTTGACCTAGAGCGCTCTAGGTATGCCATACTGCGTTTATGTGATGGAATGCGGAGTGAATTATGGATACCTTCACACTTCAGGAAGTTGTTGATCGCAGCGGGTTGAGTGAACACACCCTTCGTTATTATGAGCGGATTGGCTTGCTCGACCATGTACAACGCGACCACAGCAGCGGACACCGCCGATACACGCATCAAGATATGCGCGTCATTGAAGTGATGGCCTGCTTACGCGCCACAGGCATGTCGATTGACCATATGCGGAAGTTCCTCGAACTTGGAAAAGCAGGTCAAGCAGGGGCGCTGGAACTCGCGGAACTCTTTGAATCGCACCGCCACCAATTGGAGCTTGAGCTGGCGCGGAAGCAAGAGCACCTTCGCTATCTGGGGTTGAAAGTCGAGTTTTGGCAAGCAGCCGCAGTCGGCGATGACGCAAAAATGCGCGAAATAGGCGAGGAAGCAGAGGCTTTGGCGAAGCATTTTACCAAGTAGACTGTGAGCTTCGGGTTGGTTCAATAAGCTCCTCCTGACGCGCTGCATTAACGCGGTGAGTTGGGAAAACACGCCGAAATCACGCCCTTTCTACGATTAGCCTAGATAACTTATCAGCTTATTAAGTTCGGCTTCGATACAGCCGGGTTGTATTTAATTTTGTGTTTTGTAAGCCGATATTGGCAGACAGTGAACAAGGAGAATGGCAATGCCACAGTGGACGACAAAAAATATCCCGAACCAAAAAGGGCGTTTAGCGGTTGTGACGGGTACGGGGGGACTTGGTTATGAGGACGCTTTGGCGCTGGCACAGGTAGGAGCCGATGTGGTCATCGCAGGGCGGAACGCGGCCAAAGGTGCCGAAGCGGTCAATAAAATTCGGGCGGAGAGTTCAAGCGCTAATGTCCGTTTTGAGGTTGTTGACCTCGCCAATCTCCCATCAGTTGCGGCGTTCGGTAAGCGGATGCAGGCTGAACACCAACACATCGACCTGCTGATCAACAATGCCGCCGTGATGACACCGCCCGACCGCCAGCAGACATCGGATGGGTTTGAACTGCAATTCGGCACGAACTATCTGGGACACTTCGCCTTAACCGCACACTTGCTGCCGCTTTTGCGTAAGGGGCGTAACCCCCGCGTTGTAAACGTCGCCAGTGTCGCGGTGCGGAATGGCGCGATTAACTTTGATAACTTGCAATCGGAGCGTGATTATAAGCCGATGGTCGCCTATGGACAGTCGAAACTGGCGAACCTGATGTTTTCGTTTGAACTTCAACGGCGCAGCGATGCAGCCGGATGGGGGGTGACGAGCATTGCCGCGCATCCGGGCATATCACGCACCGACCTGATTCCGAATGGTGCAGGGCAAAGCAGCCTGTCTGGACGGGTGCGAAGCTGGATGTGGTTCTTGTTTCAACCGGCTGCACAGGGCGCTTTACCCACCCTATTTGCTGCTACATCACCGGATGCAAAAGGGGGCGCGTATTATGGCCCTGATCGCCTCAATGAAACGCGAGGCTATCCCGCGCCGTCGAAAATCCCTCCGCAAGCGAATGATGTGGATGTTGCGGCACGTTTGTGGCAGGCATCCGAACGACTAACGAAGCTGTCGTTTGCTTGAGGTTGTTGGTTCTCATAACTGAAGTCAACGAAAAAGAGCCGTGCTTGTGGGCAGCGGCTCTTTTGTTGATACGCAGGCTGTTAGGCTTTGCTCAACACATTCTTGACGTTCTCGATGTACTCCAGCGATTGGTGGCGGAAGTAGGTGTTGTAGAGTTCGGCATAATGACCGCCGCCTTTGAGCAGCGTATCGTGCGTGCCTTCCTCGATGATCTCGCCTTCGCGCAGCACAATGATGCGGTCAGCGTTTTTGATCGTCGAGAGGCGGTGCGCGATGACAATCGACGTGCGGTTGTCGAGAACGATGTCCAAGCCTTCCTGAATGAGCGTCTCGGTCAGCGGGTCGATGCTGGCGGTCGCTTCGTCCAAGATGAAGATTGATGGGTTTTGCAGCATCACCCGCGCCAACGATACGAGTTGACGCTGACCCATCGACAAGCTGCCACCGCGTTCGCCGACCTGCGTTTGTAAGCCGTTGGCTAGGGTATCAATCCAGTCGCCCTGACCGACCAGCTTGGCGGCAGTTTCGACTTCGGCATCGGTCGCGTTTGGCTTGCCGTAGCGGATGTTATCCAATATCGTACCGTCGAACAGGAAGGGCGTTTGGGTGACGACACCCAGCTTTTCGCGGTAGCTGCGTAAGTCCAGCGTGCGGATGTCCTGCCCGTCAATCAGGATTTTGCCTTCCTGAAACTCGTAGAAGCGGGCGATCAGCTTGCCGATG
>JAPUDW010000264.1 GCA_027492915.1 Bacteroidota bacterium
AGCACGCTACGTCCCTACAATGTGAACCTAAAATTTACAGACCTTGAAATTCATCACTTACCAAATAACCACTACCCCCGACCCTTCCCCCGTAGTAACAGGAAGGGAGCTAAACAAAATCTTCGCCGCAATTGCTAGCCACTATAAATAACCTGGGAATTCAAAGAGGGGGTTAGGTACGCGGTGCTGCGGTGCTGAGGCGTTGAATGAAGTACGGCGGGATGAGGCGGCGTTCGGGTTGAGTACCAGCCTGTTCGATGCACTCGACGAGGTAGGCGATGCTGTTTTCACCCAACCGCGCGAAGTCCTGCTTGATGGTGGTGAGGGGCGGTTCGTAGAAGGCGGCTTCCGGCAGGTCGTCAAACCCGACCACCGAAATATCCTCAGGAATGCTCAGGCCATGTTCGCGGAGGGCACGCATCGCGCCCAGCGCCATCTGGTCATTGGCGGCGAATACGGCGGTAAAATGAACGCCCTGCCCGATGATGGCCTGCATGGCGGCGTAACCGCTGGCGGCACTCCAATCCCCTACCCCACCGGCGACCGCCAACAACCCCGTTTCTTCGAGAATAGCATCACAGGCAATTTGCCGCGCGACGGCATCATAATGGTCAGAGGGGCCGTGAATGATGGCGATTTCGCGGTGGCCGAGCTGTAGCAGATGTTCAAGCAGCAAGCGCGTGCCATGTTCCTGATTAATCATGAGCGAGGGCGCAAGCTGGTCGTCATACTGGCTGTTGACCTGTACCACGGGCAGATCACCTACCATGCGCATCATATCGACGTAGGAAAACCCCTTGATGGGCTTGAGAATAATCATCCCGTCGAGATGCCAATGGAGGATGCTTTCGATGGCGGCTTGCATACTGCTGCTGGAGGGGTTGCCAGCGATGGACATGACGAGATCGTATCCGGCAGCTTTGGCGGCGCGTTCGATGCTGATGACGACCTGCGCCAAACCGTAGTCGTAGATGTCACTGGCGACAAGCGCGATGGTGTTGGTTTGATGTCCGGCGAGGCTGCGGGCAGCTTTGTTGGGGCGGTAATCCAGTGCATCGATCAAACCCAGTACGCGCTGGCGGGTTGCTTCTGCCACGTAGGGGTGATTATTGATGACCCGCGATACTGTTTGGTAGGAAACACCCGCCTGTTTCGCAACATCGCGGAGGGTGAGCCGCCGAGAATTCGTCATAAAAACAAATAATTTCCTGCCGTTCATGATAAACACGAGTAAATGTGTGTGAACGGTCACAAAATTGTAGTGATGAATACGGATATTTGCAAAAAAGTCGGCAGTTGACAGTCAACAGTTATCAGTCAAAGGCAGAGAGTTGAACCGCAGAGGCGCCAAGGTGTTAAGATGGGGGTTTAACGCAAAGGCGCGAAGAGGCAAAGATTTTTAACACAGAGGCTCAAAGGCACAGAGACTCAGAGATCAAAGAGAATAAGGCAGAGGGTGCAAAGCGAGTATGTTGACGCACGAATACCACAACGCTGAATTTACGGGGGTTTTAGAAGTTGATTTGGATGACAATGTTATAATTAAGGATGTTCATTACTTAACAGGATAACCTGTGGCGAACCGCAAAATCCTACATCTCGATCTGGATGCGTTTTTTTGCGCGGTCGAGGAACTCCAAGATACCAGCCTGCGTGGTGTGGCCTTCGCTGTGGGTGGCAAGCCTGACCAGCGAGGCGTGGTTTCGTCGTGTTCATACGCGGCACGACAGTTCGGCGTGCGGTCGGCGCTGCCGATGTCACAGGCGGTACGGATGTGCCCGAACCTGATTATTCGCCCACCGAACTTCAAAGCCTACCGTGCGGCTTCCGAACAGGTGATGATGCGACTAAACAATCTGACACCGTTTGTCGAGCAGATCTCGATTGACGAGGCGTTTATGGATGTGACGATGCTGGCGGACACGGCGGAGGTGATCGCCCGACGGTTGCAAGCGCAGATCAACGCGGAACTGGGTTTGCCGTGTTCGCTGGGTGTGGCAAGCAATAAGCTGGTTGCGAAGATTGCCAACAACATCGGCAAAGAACGCGCGGGGAAAGACCGACCACCCAACGCGGTTATGGTTATCCCACCGGGGCAGGAAGCCGCTTTCCTCGCGCCGCTGGGGACACGCGAGTTATGGGGCGTGGGGCCAAAGACGGCAGAACAACTGGCAAAGCTCGGCATCAAAACGATTGGGGACATCGCGCGATACCCTGAGAGCCGGTTGAGCCGACAGTTCGGCAAGCACGGCGAAGAGCTGGCGCTACGTTCGAAGGGGATCGACACCCGACCCGTTGAAACCGACGGCGAAACCAAGTCGGTTAGCAAGGAAACGACCTTTAGCCAAGATGTGCGCGATGCTGAAACGCTCAAACGCACGCTGCGCGGGTTGGCCGACGGCGTGGGGCGGCAACTGCGGAAAAGCGAACTGAGCGGGACGACGATCCGAATTAAACTACGTTGGGCAGACTTCACCACCCTCACCCGCCAAGTGACATTAAACCAGCCGACGCAGCACGACAACGAGATTTACGAGGCAGCGCTCGACCTCTTTGTAAAGGCGTGGCCGGTGGGGCGGGCAGTGCGGCTGATTGGTGTTGGAGTCAGCAGCTTCGATGGCGGTGCGTTTCAACCAACCTTGTGGGATGCCCCACGACCGGCGCAGGATAACCGGCTGGAGTCGGTTTTGGATGCGCTGCGTGACCGCTTCGGCGAAGGCGTGGTTAAGCGGGGCAGTGACTTGCTGGCTGACGAAAATGACGAGTAATTTTGCTGGACGTGAGCGGGCATAAACTTCTTATGCTCAATCTTGCAAACCGATGATAAAATACGCGCGGCACAAACAACCAAAGCTGCACTGCGCTTGTGGATATTGAGGTCAACGTGAAGGTTCTGATAGCTATACATGGTTTCCCACCCACCTACTACGCGGGTTCAGAACGCGCTGCCGAACGAATCGCCCAATGGCTCGTCGCCCATAATCATCATGTTGAAGTTTTCACCTGCGAACGGTTGGACGATCCACACACACATGTTGAAACCACGACCGAAAACGGCATCGTGATTCACCGGTTGAACTACGACCTTAAAGCCGGTAATTACTTCGAGAATTTATACGACGATGCACGCATCGGAACGGCTTTCCAACAGGTGCTTGAACAAAACACGTTTGATGTGGTGCATGTTGTTAGCGGTTATTTGATCGGCCCGAAGGTTATCCATGCGGCGAAGGCAGCGGGAATACCGGTGGTGCTGACATTGACTGAATTCTGGTTTATGTGCTTCCGGCTTAACCTGCTGAAGGTGGATAACGAAATGTGCGTAGGGCCGGAAAGTGACGAAAAATGTATGCGCTGCATTCTTGAAGATCAGCGCCGCTTCCGGTTACCCGCGCAAAAAGCGCCGACCGTCATGGATGCGTTCTGGGATGTGGCAAAACACGCGCCCTTTGCCCATAAGCAAACCGCCGCCGTCACCCAGCGCCGCGAAACGTTGATGAACGCAGTCGCAGCGGCTGATATGGTCATTTGCCCATCGTATTTTCTGATGAACAAGTTCAAGGAATACGGGTACAACACCGACAAAGCCGAATATGTGCTGTATGGGATTAAGCAGCCGAGCGCCAAGCAGAAGGCCGAAGCCGCCGAAAAGCGCCAATCCGGTACGCTGCGGGTGGGGTATGTGGGGCAAATTAAGGTACACAAAGGGGTTGATCTGCTGACGAACGCAGTCATGCCGCTGCTGGATGCGGGGCAAGCGATCAGCCTTGACCTCTGGGGGACGAAAAAGGGTGCAGCCAAATACGGCAACGCGCTGGAAGCTCAAACCGCCGCTTATACAGCGATCTACTGGTCTGGCAGCTACAACGCTGACCAACTGTGGGATGTGCTGGGGCGATTTGATGTGCTGGTCGTGCCATCGCGCTGGTATGAAAACAGCCCTACCGTGATCCTTGAAGCCTTCGCGATGGGCATCCCCGTGATTACAACCCGCCTGGGCAGTATGCCAGAATTGGTGAAACACGAGCAGAATGGCTTACTCTTTGAAAAGGATAACAGCGAGGATTTGCGCAGCCAAATCAAACGACTGCTCGATGAACCTGATTTATTATCGACACTACGAGCCGGTATTCCGAAAGTACCCACCATTGACGATGAAGTCGGTACATTTTATGCTCATTACCGGAATTTGACAGGTAAAACGTAATTTCTCTGAACTCCGATTCTCCTTTTGAAACGGCGTATCGCACTCCTTACCCGGAACAAATGGTGGTTAGGCTAAAGCTATGACAACACTCATCACAGGTGGCGCAGGATTCATTGGCAGCCGGTTGGCCGCGCGGCTTATTGACGCCGGAGAAAAAATTGTCATTCTGGATAACTTTAATGACTTCTATGATCCGGCGATCAAAGAAGCGAATGTTGCCGCGCTCGGCAAAGATGTGCCGCTTGTCCGGGGTGATATTCGGGATACCGAATTGGTCACGTCGATTTTCAAAGACCACCATATTACGCGGGTCGCACACCTCGCGGGTTTAGCCAATGTGCGCAAGTCAATCGAGTTCGGCGACCAATATGCCGATGTGAACACCACAGGCTCGGTCAATTTGATGAATATCGCCCGCAAATTTCCGGTGTCGGTGTTCGTACAGATTTCCACATCCTCGGTATACGGGCAAACCACCCGTATCCCCTTTTCAGAAGACGACAACCCTGACCGCCCACTTTCGCCCTACCCTGCCAGCAAACGGGCGGCGGAACTGTTCGCCTATACCTACTACGAACTACACAAACTGAACGTCACGGTGCTGCGCTTGTTCAACGTATATGGGCCGAACGGGCGACCGGATATGATGCCGCTCAAGACGATTGACGCCATTTTGCAAGGCAAAACCATCACGGTATATGATGATGGTAAGCTGGAGCGTGATTGGACATATGTGGACGATACGGTGTCGGGGATTGCCGCCGCGCTGGAACGCCCATTAGGCTACTCGATTATCAACCTCGGCTACGGATCACCGATTTCGCTCAATGAGTTCATCCGCATCTACGAGGAACTAATCGGCAAAAAAGCGATTGTCGAATACGCCCCTGCCCCCGCGAGCGAACCGCGTATCACCTATTGCAACAACAGCCGCGCCCGCGAACTGTTGGGCTTTAACCCACAGGTAACGATTAATGAGGGGTTAGCGCAGACATGGGCGTGGTACCAAGAACACAAACTACCCATGCTCAGTGGGAAGTAGAAGCGCTAAACTTATTCAGCCAATACGCGTTCAGCTTTACTCAGTTCATCAGCAATCAGTTTACGCGCTGCTTCTAGACTGCTAGCTGCGCGGGTTACTTTATTAAATTCAGGGCTAATCTTCTTAAAGATATTGGAGGTTGCCGCCAAAATTGGGTTTACCACCATGACGATAACCCCCATGTTGGCTGATGATGTGCGGATGACATAAAGTGCCTTTGGCAGCGCATACTGATGCGGCATAATACCATCTCGCATATTCGCAATCACATCAACGCGGTGAAGCACTGTATCCATGAGTTCGTTTGCACGTTTGGCGGCTTCAAGAAATTCATCCCACGTCCATTTTCCAGAAAAGTCATGTCGAATAATTGTTTTCGTATCATTGTCCCACTGAGTAACAATTGCCATAAAGATCCACCTTTATTACATATTATTACATTATACGGCGAATCTGTAACTGAAACAACATTACAATTGTTACAAAATATTCGTATTCCAGTTGCAAGGAATTGAGATACAGAGGGGAACGAAGCCTAACTTCTTTATAGTCGGGCTGTGTGTGTCATTGCTACTAAGAACACAAGCTGCCGACACCAGCACCAAATAAGATAGCCTCGAAAGCAGGGAAAACGTTTGCCTTTCCCGGCTCTCTCCTTAACCATAAGAGCCTCAGGTTGGTTTGAGTTCCTCGGCCAGCTCAAGGATAATGCCCTCCGGTCCACGGATGTAACACAGCTTGTAGCTATCCTCGTACTGCACGACCTCGCCGACCGTTTCCGTCCCTTTGGCTTTCAATTGAGCAACCAACGCATCAATATCGGTCACGACAAACGCGATATGCCGAATGCCGAGCGTATTAGCAGCCGACTTTTGCACACCGTTTTCGTCAGCCGGTGCATGATACTTAATGAGTTCGATATTAGCCTCACCATCGGGCGTCCGGAAGAAAGCAACCTGAGTTTTAGCCCCCTTCAACCCGACGATGCGATCCAACATATCGTTCTGCAATTCATCTTCACCCTGAAGTTCGAGGCCAAAGTCAATGAAAAACGATTTAGCAGCATCAAAATCATTGACGTTAATACCGATATGATCAATTTTACCGATCATCATAGTATCCTCTCCGAACGGTTATCCGTTAGCGTTTGATCTGCCAGCGGCAGGGGGTCGAGGTGCAAATGGGGACGAAGCCGAGCTTCTGCACAATCGGGCGGCTCATGTCGCTGGCGTCGATAGTCAAGAAGCGCCGCCCACGCCCGACCGCTTCCTGCACCCGCGCCGCCACCAGCGCGGTATACACGCCCCTACCCCGATAGGCTTCCAACGTCGAGCCACCCCACAGGCTGGCAAATTGGCTGTCCGGCGTGAAGCGCATCCATGCCGAAGAAACGAGCTTATCGTCCACATACGCACCGTACAGGCTGATGTAGTCGGGGTGATTTTCTAACTCCCACATCAACCGCTCGACATGCCCACTGTTGTCCTCGTTCCACACTTCGGCCTGCACATCCAGCAGCGGCTTGACTCCGGCGGGGTCAGTTACGCGGCGGATGTCGTGTGTTATCGGTTGAGCCAGCACGCCGGATAAATCTGCCATATCCAGCACCAGAATCGTTTCCTGCTCATCAGTTTGGAAACCCCGCGCCGCCAAACGCTCAACCAAATCCGGCGGGTAATCGTGGCTAAAAACTTTCCACTCGAAGTTATGACTGATGCCTTCGAAAAAAGTGATTTCATCACTAATCACCGCATCGAGATTATAGGGTGTCAGCTTAGAATAGATGAGGAAGCTATCGGGTTCATTCTCGTTAATCTGGCGCACGGTGAAGGGTGTGGCTTCGGCACGAACACCGGGTTCGCGCAGATTAATACGCTGGTCGTGGTCATAAAGGTCGCGGAGTTCTTCGGGTGTCATGAGATGCCTTCGGGTATGATGTAAATCTCAATGCGTTCTTTGCCCTTGCCCACATTTTTGCGTTTGAGTTCGAGCCTGCCAACCTCACCGGTGCAGCGCAGATGCGTACCACCGCAGGGGACACGGGCGAAACCCGCGATTTCCCAATAGCGCCGTTGGGCGGCCTCATCGCTGTAGGCGCTGGTGATGTCGTAGTTGGCAGTAATCAACGTCTGTGCTTTCTCGGCTAACAGCGGAAAGTGCTTCGAGATATTTTCGCCGTACTCAAAGTCGATGCGCGATTTATCAGCGGCGATGTGTGCGCCGATTTTGGTGATGGGCTGTAGGTTCTGGTAAGCCAGTTCAAGAATAATTTCGGCGGCGAAGTGCAGGCGCATCAGGCGGTAGCGGCGTTCCCAATCGACATGCATGTGCAGCGCGTCACCGACCTTTAAAGTGTGATCTTCCGGCAGCGTGTAGATGATGTCCTGCCCATCCTTACGCGCCTCCAGCACCGGATACCCGTTGAATGTTCCTGCGTCGCTTTCCTGCCCACCGGAGAAGGCATAGAAGAGGGTTTGAGCGACCGTTACCGCGCTGCCATTAACATCCGTAACAACCGTGTCAAGTTCAGTCTGGTAGGGGTCAGCCCAGAATAATTTTTGCGTCGGTGGGCAGCTCATGAGTCTATCCACAAAGCAGGGAACCGTTCTTCACCCTGGCCGGAGGTCAACTGCTGCACATCACTGCCATCCGCGTTCATCTTATAGAGTTCTGCGCTGTCGTTACGAGCAGAGGCAAACAGGATGTGAATACCGTTGCTTGACCATGCCGGATCAAGATCATTTCCCTCATTATCGGCGGTCAGGTTCACCGCATTCTGGTCACATAAATCCGAGTCACCGATGCAGCTTACATCGACCACGAATATGTCAGGGTTGCCGCTGCGGTTAGAGACAAACGCGATTTGATCGCCATCCGGTGACCATGTGGGGCTGAAATCAGCGCTGGTGCTGCCGGTGGTTAGCGGTTGAACATTGCTGCCGTCAGCATTCATCACCAAAATATCACGGGCGCTGTCCCGACCGGAAACAAAGGCAATCTGGCTGCCATCCGGCGACCATGTGGGGTTGCCCTCATAAGTCGCGGCGGTGGTCAGGCGCGTAACACCTTTGCCGCCCACATCCATCACGTACACATCCCAATTCGAGTCGCGGTTGGAGGTGAAGGCGATCTGGCTGCCATCCGGCGACCATACCGGATACATATCATCCCAATTATTACTGGTTAGAACGCTGCTCCGGCCAGTCGCAATATCAATGACGTAGATCTCATAGTTATCTTCGACGTTCGAGCTAAAAACGATTTTACTACCATCCGGCGACCATGACGGCGAGATGTCGGAATAAGCGTTGTCAGTCAGCGGCGCGATGACCTTCAGTGTGTCGCCATCCATCAAATACAGGTCAAAGTCGCCATCACGGTTCCACGAGAACACCACACGGTTCGCCGGTAAAGTGTTACGTTGTGCTGCCAGCAGCGGCAGGCTGACCACGAACACGCCGAGAACCAGCGCTATGATAACCAGCGGCTTGCTTATCCTAAATGGGTTGATACGCATCTTCACTACTCCATGCGGACGAAAGAACTTCGTCCATACAACTCGGTTAATCATAACGCGCAAATTACACTTGCCAGATCGGGAACGAATCATCTTCCAATTGATCTTCGGTCAGCAGTACCGCATCTTCTTCCTCAAAGCCGGTACGCGCCTCGGCAATATACAAATCATTACCATTGCGGCGGTCGGAACTGAACACGATATAGCGGCCATCCGGCGACCACGAGGGGGAACGGTCGTCCGAGTCGCGGCGGTTCACCGGCCAATTGACGGTGCGCCCATCAAAATCGGTGATGCCGATGTCACGGCTGGCGGTGATGCACGGGTTGAGCGTTGGGACTGACGGGTCGAGGTCATCCAGCGGGTTGGTATCCTGCGTCAGACGATTGGACTCGAAAGCGATTTGCTTGCCATCCGGCGACCATGCGGGCATCTGGTCATCGCTGGGGTTGTCGGTCAGGTTCTTCAACCCGCCGCCCTCGGTATTCATCCGGTAGATTTCCCAATCGCCGTCACGGTCGGTCATGAAGGCGATATACGAACCGTCATTGGGCGACCATGCGGGAAAATTATCCTGCTGCGGGTCGTTGCTGAGATTCACCAGATTACTACCATCGACGTTCATCCGGTAGATTTCCCAATTGCCATCGCGGTTGCTAGCAAAAGCGATCTGCCGGCCATCCGGCGACCATGTGGGGTTAACATTATCCCCTGCATCGACCGTCATCTGCTGCACTTCGCCACTTTCGATGGTGAAGATGTACAGGTTCAGGTTGATACTTTGTAAGTCGCTTTCCTGAATTTGTGAGGCAAAGGCGATACGCTTGCCATCCGGCGACATGGCAATCTTGGAATTGGGCGAGGCTTTGATGTTCGAAAAACGAATCGGCCCCTGCTTCAACACGTTACGGATGAAGCCGCTAAAGCCACCTTGCAGCAGGCGCACTTCCTGATTCACCCCATCACGCGGGCGGGAAATATAGGCGATCTGCCCCTGAAAGCGCGGCGATTGGGTCGAGCCGAGCAGCACGATCACCGCGACGAGGGCCACCAGCGACACCCCCGCCAACCAGCGCAGACGGTTGGTGCGGCGGCGCTGCGACTCCGAAATTTCGTCCGAGATGCTGTTGATGGCAGCGTAAAGTTCGGTCAGGTTCTCACCGTTCAACACGCCGTTGGGGATGTTGAGGAACTGTACATCACGCAGGTAATCGGGCAGTTCGACATCATCAATTTTGATCGGTAATAATTTCTTGCCCTGCTTCACCGCCGCGTCGTATTCTTCTTTACAGACTTTGGAGGTCGTCCAATCCTTCGACAGGACAATTAAAAAGATTCGACAATGGCTGATTTGCTGTAGAATTTCTTTCCACCACTGGTCGCCGAGGCGAATTTCAGTATCGAACCACACCTCTTTGTACACACGGCTGAGGGGACGCGCCAGAGCATCGACAAAAGGACGTTCTTCATGAGCGTAACTGATAAAGATGCGGCTCATATGGTTCTCCCACGAAAATAAGTTGCGGTCATGCGTCCTTGTATGATGGTCATTATACAAGCGCTTTCGTTCTGGTATGCCCCTCCAATAAAAGGGGGGACTACCGAGTACCGAGTACCGAGTACCGAGTACCGAGTACCGAGTACCGAGTACCGAGTA
>JAPUDW010000265.1 GCA_027492915.1 Bacteroidota bacterium
CTGCTCGGTCATATCCCGACAACGATTGAATATTACCCGCAGTTCTTGCCGTTACAGCACACCTTTTTGCAGTTAGCAGTTGGTGGACTAGACGACCACGCGGCGCGGGCGGTTTTGCCGTGGCTGCATCTAGGGAGCATCTTAGCCGTTTATGTGATGGGCAACCGCTTGTTTTCGCGGCGGGCGGGTATTTATGCGGCGGCGATTTGGGCGCTGTACCCACATATGGGCGAATGGTCACGTTATGGTGATTTGGAAGTGCCCGTGACGTTTATGTTTACTGGTGCAGCAGCCTTCTTTGTGATGGCGTTGGGGAAACAGCCATCAGCCGTTAGCCATCAGTCAATAGATTTGAATCAAGATTCTGTAGGTAATGCACGACACTATGCAATTATAGCAGGGTTGTTTCTAGGCATTGGCCTATGGACGAAGCCGACGATGGGCGCGTTTATTTGGGGTGTGATGTTGGTCGCCGCGATTGCGCTGGTGATGGCGTGGTGGCGGTTGGGGCGTGTGTCATTGATTGCACTGCTACAGCACTTGCGACCCCAAGTCGAAGTGGTCGTGATTACCGGATTGGTTTGCATCCCGCTGGGCGGCGTGTGGTATGTGCGGAATGTGTTGCTGGGGCATTCGCCTATTATTTTCCCTGATGGTTACTGGCAAACTTTGGCCGCAAGAAGTGGTGTTGAATTTGGTTGGCCTTTGCTTGTATTGATTGTGTTTGTGGTGTGGATAATTTGGAGTAGCAAGTTTCAAGTTTCAAGTTTCAAGTCTGAGGCAAACCAAAGCACAAATCAAGTTGCGTCAAGATTTTTGGTTTGGCAGTTGGCGCTTGGGTTGGTTCTCATTGCTGCGGGTGTGTGGCCTTCGATTTATAACACGGGCAGTGTAGGAATTACCGACAACCGCATGGGCGCGTTGGAGTGGTTGTCATTTGGTGCTGGCGCAGTCGTCACTGGTATCTGCCTGTGGCGGTGGGCGCGTGGACGTTGGACGGATGAGGGCAGGGCAACAGTGGTGAAAATCGGCTGGCTGTGGGCGTTAGGCTTGCCCTACTTCATCACATGGTTTTATTCCTACAGCTATCATTACCGGCTATCATTCGCGATTGTGCCGCTCATGATTATGCCGACTGCTGTTATTTTGGCGATGTGGCGTGAAAACTTACGTTCGTCAATGAACCGTGTGCAGCAGGGGGTGATTTCATCTTTGGCAGTTGCGCTTATGGTCGCGTTAGCGCTGCCGGGTATCGTGAACCCGTTATACGATGTTAACGTGGGATGGGATTGGTTGTGGACAGATAAGCTGCCGGACGACCACGCCCGTTATGCATCTGGTAATCAGGCGCTCATTACGGTTGTGGATGGGTTGCAGAAGTATATTGATGAGCATCCCGATGAATCGCTGCGGGTAGTTGCACCGCAAGTTAAGCTGCTGCCATTCTTCTTCCCGACTGTCGATATTCAAATTGCGACAATGCCCACACGGTTGAACGAACTTGAAGGCGTGACCTATTTTATCTATGGCAAGCCTGAAGCAGGCGGCGACTTTAATACGTTCGTACCGGGGCAAAATCAGGTGCTTTCGGCACTTTCACGCGCGACCACCGACCCGGATGTTGGCAGCACGATTATGCGGCGCGCCTGGGGTGCGGACGACGGCATCTTTAAATACACGGTCTATGAACTGCACCTCGAAAATCGCTTTAAACCGCCTACATTTATCAACGGCCCGACCACAGAAGGTGATGTGGTGTTTGGCGGTTTTGCGCGGTTGCTGGGGTATGATATCGGCGGATTAGACTTTTGGCAGGGGCGCAAACTGACGATGCATTTGTTCTGGCAAGCGCTCGAACAGCCTACCAAAGATTACATGATTTATATTCACCTGCGCGACCAAGATGGCGAGGTCGTTCAAACGTGGGACGGGCCGGTTAGTTGGACACAGGATGGCAACACTTATTCAACACTTGTTTGGGAACCTGACGAATATATCGTTGATGAACGTGTGTTGACGTTTGATGGGGAGGATCTGACTTTAGGTAGTGGTTACAAGATGGTAGTGGGGATGTACGACCTTGTTACCCAAGACCGGGTGCCCATGACTATCAATGGACAAGCGGCAGGTGAAGGATATGTGATTTCAGCTCCCTTTACCGTGGTTGCTGTACCTGCCCAATAGTTACGTTTTGTTACATAGAGTATTAAAATATTTACATTTTATCAATTCAAATTTAATTGACAGGATATTGGTGAGACCTTAGTATGGATTCATAAGCACAATGCAAGTTTGCTGCGGTAATTCATCACGAGCGCTTAAGGAAGTAACTATGGTTGGCATTCAATACTCATGGGACGATAGCGAGAAAACCGTCATTCGCATGTATGTGGGCGACTATTGGGATTGGGATGATCTCAATGCGGCGATTGCTGGCATATCTGACTTGATCAATGAAGTCGAGCATCAAGTAGACATCCTTACTGTAATGCGGCCTACCACCAAGCTGCCGGCTGGCAATATTACCCACTACCTGAAGGATGCCATTGTCCGGCTGCCCCGTAACACCGGAACACATATTATGGTTGGCGGCAATATGCTCTGCAACCGCGCGCTGCGGACTTTAGCGCATAACTACAATTGTATGACAGGACGGCTGCTGCAAACGAATTCGCTGGGCGAGGCCTACCGGATGATCGCCCGCAACCGCCCTGAAATTCACGAACCCCAAGAGTGGGTCGCTTAGCGCAGAGACAGCACAGCCGACGATAACTTTTGCTGCACTTTGCGGGTGTTAAACTGTCCCCACAATTCGCCAAGCTGTCCCTTTAGAGTGGATTCTTTGGCTTCGATACTAGCGATATAATCTACTAACGCTTTCACCGGATTATCGTTGAGGAAGTCGTTCAGGTAGGCACGGGCGACTACAGCATCGTTCAGATGTCCTAAGCAATCTTGAAGCTTCTTGATTTCCTCAACATATTCACTTACTTGCGGCCCCAATAGGTCATTAAATAACGACAATGTATAGCGCAACTGCTTAAACTCTATTCGCAGTTCGTGCAGCGTTGGGGCATCAGCTTCGGCCAAAACATCATTATAGGCACGGACTGCGGCTAAACGCTCATAGATAATGATCGGTAAAATGTGGCGTACCTGAGAAGGCGTTACCTGATCCTTAGGCAGTGGCTTTGCACCTTCATCTTCGGTTAGCAAAAACTTGCTATAGTCTTTAATCAGGCGGCGGTATAAGCGTGAGTCGAGGAGTTCAACCAGCTCGGCCCGTGCTGTTTGCCGCTGCTGGTCGAGTTCGTCAATTGCCTGTTGCAGATCGGCCTGTTTTGCAGCCTTTAATGTGATCTGGTAAGCACGAATATCCTCAATCAGTACATCAAGGTCACGTACGGCGCCCAGCGTCCATGCGAGATGTCGGAGTTCGGTTTTGTACGGGCTGATGGTGTTACGCTTGTAGTAAGGGGCGAGCAGGCGAAACAGGCTGCGCATTTTGCGGATTGCTACCCGCATATCATGGACGTTTTCAATGTCCTCACCGGTGCGGCTGCCAGCTTCGTTTTGCAGCATCTTCACGAATTCAGCCAATAATATTTTCCGTCCGGCTTCGGCCATCAGGTCATCGGGGGTAATGGGCTTTACAGCCGCATTCAACTTTTCTATACGTTCGGCAAGGTTAAAAGCCATATGCGCTCATTTCAGATACTACAGTTGATAAAGTCTCTCTATTTTAAACGAAGATTATCTAAGTTATGAAAATCACAGGTAAACCTTAATGTGATTAAGAAGAAAATGCCGGTAACGATCTCATGTTAGCTCTTGCGCACAGGCTGGCAGTGTCGATGTTATAATGCACATAAGCCATGAAAGGTTTAATAAATGACATTTGATGCTGAATATTTAAATAAGTTATATGCAACCCGCCAAAATTGGGACAACACGCTTAAGCTGGCACAAGCCCGCATCCCCGAACGCCAAGAGACCTTTACCACACTATCTGGTGTTTCGGTCGAAGGCTTGTACACACCACTCGACATCAAAGAGCTTGATGACCTGCGTGATCTGGGACTGCCGGGGGAATACCCCTTCACACGCGGCATTCATGCCAGCGGTTATCGGGGCAAACTGTGGACGATGCGCATGTTTGCCGGTTTCGGTACTGCTGAGGAAACCAACACCCGCTATAAATATTTGCTCGAACAGGGCAATATGGGCTTATCAGTAGCCTTTGACCTGCCGACGCTAATGGGGTATGACACAGACGCACCTGAAGCGTTGGGTGAGTTTGGTAAGTGCGGCGTTGCGATCAGTTCGCTGCAAGATATGGAGATGCTGTTCGCTGGTATTCCGCTGGAGTCGGTGACGACCAGCATGACGATCAATGGCCCAGCACCGATTATCTGGGCATTCTATATCGCGGCTGCCGAGAAGCAGGGCGTGCCGATGGCGAAGCTCCAGGGGACACTGCAAAATGACATCCTCAAAGAATTTATCGCTCAAAAAGAATTTATCTTCCCGCCAGATCCGTCGATGCGGCTGGTAACGGATACAATCGCTTTTGGTACACAGCATATGCCACTGTGGAATACGATTAGCATCAGCGGCTATCATATTCGCGAGGCAGGCAGTACCGCCGTGCAGGAGTTAGCGTTTACGTTAGCAGACGGGCTGGAGTATGTACGATGGGCGTTGAAGCGCGGCATGGATATTGACTCGTTTGCGCCACGGTTGAGCTTCTTCTTTAACGTGCATAACGACTTTTTTGAAGAGATTGCCAAGCTGCGTGCGGCACGACGTATTTGGTCGCGGGAAATGCGTGAGACGTTCGGCGCAAAGAACCCGCGTTCGTGGTTGATGCGTTTTCACACACAAACGGCGGGTGTGAGCCTTACGGCGCAGCAGCCAGACGTGAATGTGGTGCGTGTTGCCATTCAAGCGCTAGCGGCGGTGTTGGGGGGCACGCAGTCTTTGCACACCAACAGCATGGATGAGGCGATGGCGCTGCCGAGTGAAGAGGCGGTGACACTGGCGATGCGGACGCAGCAGGTGATTGCCGAAGAAAGTGGTGTGACTAACACGGTTGATCCGTTGGGAGGCAGTTACTATCTCGAAGCGTTGACCAATAAGACAGAGGCCGCTGTTTATGATTACTTCCGGCGGATTGATGCGGTAGGCGGTGTTATTCCGGCATTGGAAATGGGTTATATGCAGCAGGAAATTGCCGAAGCCAGCTATCGACAGCAGGTGGAAGTGGATCGCAACCAGCGGATTATCGTCGGCGTGAATAAATACGCGACTGACGAGAAGCCGAGTATCCCTATTTTGGCGATGGACCCCAACGGATACGACCGCCAGCTTGCGCGGCTGAACGGGCTGCGCCAGATGCGGGATAATGCAGTAGTCGAGGCGGCACTGAATGGACTGCGAAGCGCTTGTTACAGCGATGAAAATGTAATGCCACATTTGATTATCGCAGCGAAAGCCTATGCCACGCTGGGCGAAATTACCGATGTGATGCGTGAGGTATTTGGTGTATACCACGAGCCAGTGGCGATATAAAGTTGTTGAAGCCAGACTGAATTGAACCGGACGTTTAGCAAGGACTAATGCCAATATGGAACGCTGGGAATATCTGACGAAGTTCATCAAGGCTGACGTGAAAAATGAAGGCGCCAGTGCTTTTCTGAAGAGCTATCGCCCTGACTGGAAGAACCCGCCACCTTACACACCCGAAACCATGATGCCGGAACTCGATGATCTGGGTAATCAAGGTTGGGAACTCATCCATATGGAACCGGTGGCGAAAGTCGGTAAAAAGGGCGATGTGCTGCTGAACACCGACTCGTGGAGTAATACCTATTTTTGTGTGTTAAAACGCCGTAAACCCGCGATTTGAAGCTTAAACGAAGATGGCACGTTGGGGAAGAAGCCTAACTCGCTGTCGATGATTTCTTATAGCGTGCGCAGCCCTACTCGCTAATCCAACTTCTTTTGGTTAGGGCTTCATAAACCCATCTGGTGAAATAAAGACAAGTGTGGAACTATAGCTTTTGACGAATTTGGATGACTTTGAAGGACAATAACCATGAATACTTCGACCGAGGCGACTCAAAAACTGGAACAAGCACTCGCCACCACGCGCGAGGCGATTAACGTGATTGATAACCTGATTGCAGACCACGATTATCAGGACGTGGCTTCGCTAGTTGGGCAGGCCGCCGCTAAATTATTGGAAGCTGCTTCGGCATTGATGCAGTCGAATGATGAAGCAGGTTTAGCCGCTTTAGAAGGGGCAGATGATTTGTTGGACGCCGTTTACGACATTATTGACGGCGAAACGGATGAGGACTGAAATGTAAAAGGGCGTGGGTGACACGCCCTTTTTTGAACCTGTTTAGAGTGTAATCAAGGTTGCTGGCGGATATTCGATTTCTTTGAGGGTCGATTCAATCTGCTGCCATGTCGCGGGGGTATCCCATTCGACAGTGACCGTCTTGCTATCCACGACACCATCGACCTGCTTGACACCCGTGATCTGGCTCACTTCGTTCTTAATGGTGTTGACACAGCCATCACAACCAATATTGGGCACCTGAAAAGTCTTACGTTCCATGATGATACTCCTCGATATAACTTCACGATTACGGAGACAATTTGTCTCGTATAGATCTCAATTTCAGGGATATTGTATACCCCCTACGGTATATGGACAACCTGAATCTGATTAATCTTTCGTTTTATTGCAAAATGGCAATTTATTGCTGAAATGGTGTGCGAGAAGCTCTCTCGCATTCGCTGAATTGCCATTGTTATGGCGGGATGCTCGGCTGGATTTGCTGCAATTTTGGCAACAGGTCTGCTGCTGCTAAGATTGCAGCAAAAGCAATTAACCTCAGTAGTCGCCAGTCGTTAGTCATCAGCCTCCAGACAAATGCTAAAACAAATACAACACGAACCGCAGAGTCACAGAGCTAAGAACAGCTTAGCATAGTTGGAGGGGTTTGGGGTTACCAAAATGTAACTCTTAAGCACCCAATTCTCTAACCATTTTGAGGGAGCAAATGGAGGTTAATCGTTGGTGAATGGTTAGGAAGTGGTTTGTTACTCGCTTACGGAGTTGATGCCGTACTCGCTTTTGATGACTCGATTTGAGCACGCCGCAGCCACCAGAAGCCGAGGGCGGCTAAGATTGCTGTAAATGCACCGCCGTACCAGATGGCAGGGGGGCCGAAGGAGTCACTCAGGAGGCCACCTGCAATAGGCCCGATACCTGTGCCAAAAGTATATGTCAAGGAGTAGACCCCCATATAGCGGGCACGTTTATCGGCAGGCGCCATATTGGCAGCCAGTGCGTTACTGGTGGGCATGACAGCAAGTTCGCCAAGTGTCATGATCACCATCGCGATCATGAAGTGGGGCAGTAGGCTCGAAACCGCATAACCAAATACGCCTAAAGCATAAACAACGCTGCCGAAAGCCATAACGACAAAGGGATTGTAGCGCTTGGTAACCCGCGTCACGTTGAATTGCAGCAGCACTACCATGAGCGCATTAATGGCGAGAATTTGGCCGAACTGGTTTTCGAGAATATTGAAGTTTTCTTTGGTGTAAACCGCCAGCAGGTTAAAGACCAATGCTGTCGCAATTTCCACCAGCGCGAACACCGCAATAAAGATGACAAATGGGCGGTCGCGCAGGATGTCCCGATACCCGCTGGAAACCTGTTTGGTGATTGTTTTTTCGGGCAGTGTTTCGCGGATGAGGAAAATGAACGGAACGAGGACAATGATGTTGATGATGATGCTGATGTAGTAAGCAACGGTATGGGATTGAGCAATCAATACGCCAAAGATGGCAGGGCCGACGGCGATAGCAAGGTTAGAGGCGGTACGGACGAGGGCGAAGGCGCTGGTTCGTTCTTCCGGCGTGACCATATCCGCAAGCATGGCGTAAATGCCGATGTAAAAGATGGGCTGAAGAATGCCATAAAGTGGGACGATGACCACCCACTGCCAGATTGTGGTTGCGCTGCTCATAAACACTAGCAGGATACTGAAGCCGACTAATCCCACAATCATGATGCGCTTACGTCCGAATTGATCCATGAGTGTGCTAATCAGCGATGTGCCGATGACACTGAACAGCGCTTGCAGTGACAATAGTGATGTGATGGTGCTTAGGGCTAAGGGGATATTGAGGGCTGTAGAGCCAGTTGATAAATGAAACAGCGGTTGATTATCGAGTAATCCCATGATGCCGAGCGGCGCACTCGTTTGTTCGCGGATATACAGGGTAATGAACGGCCAGATGACGGACGCACCGATGCGGTTAAAAAAGAAACAGGCGATGAGCAGCCACAAGGCGCGTGGATAGGGCGGAATCTTGCTTAAAAGGCGCATAAGTAATTAACAAAACCAGTCGTTTATTTTAATTTGCCGGTATCAAGAAGGGACTGGATGGCTTCTTGAACTTCGGCATTGTCTTCGTGTAATAACTGCGTTTGCAGCATTCGCCGTGAATCATCCGCCATGATGTGGTGGAGCGACCAAGCAGCATGAGTACGAATCAATGGGCTGGGGTCGTTCAACAGTTCTTGGAGGGGGATGATGGCTTGTGTGCTGCCCCAGTTACCAGCGGCGATACAGGCATTCCGTACCAACCTGTCACGCTTGATGCGATAAATGGGACTGCCATAGTATCGCTCATGGAAGCGTGCTTCGTCTAGCGCCAGTAAGTCCACAAGCTTAGGCGCGATAAGGTCAAGTGAGTGCGGCTGAAAGGCGGCTTCGCGTGTGGGGGTAGCAAAGCGGTTGAAAGGACATACATCCTGACACACATCGCAGCCGTACACCCAATTGCCCATCAGCGGGCGCAGAGTCGGGTCGATGCTGCCTTTGTGTTCAATCGTTAAGTAGCTGATGCAGCGCCGTGCATCCAGCACATGCGGACGTGGGAAAGCATTCGTCGGGCAGGCATTCAGGCATCGGGTACAGGTGCCGCAGTGCGTTTCACGTCCTGCCGAGTCATAGGCGTCAAATTCGAGGTCGGTGAGGATTTCGCCGAGGAAAAAGGTGCTGCCGCGTCGTGGGTGAATGAGCATGGTATTTTTGCCGGTAAAGCCCAAACCGGCTTCGTGAGCATGGCTGCGTTCCAGAACCGCGCCGGTATCAACATAAACACGGTGGCTGATGCGCTGACCACTTTCGACCCGCAGCCATTCCGCAAGGGCTTCTAGACGTGGCGTAAGGATGTCGTGATAGTCTAGACCCCATGCATAGCTGGCAATGCGACCACGCGAAGGATCGTGCAAGATGTCGTCGGGAATGGCGGCTGTCGTATAGTCTAGCCCAACCACAACGAGCGACTGTACACCGGGGAGAATAATGTTGAGGTCGCGGCGGCGTGCCTGACGGTCAGGCCGTGCCATATAACCCATCGTGCCGTTCATTCCCGATTCAACCCAACGTTCGTAGGCGGCAAGATAGGGCGAGGGAACCGCGCGGGTTAAGCCAACGAGGTTGAAGCCCAGTTCATAGGCACGGGATTTAAGCGCGGCGGCTGAGAACATGAATATCCATAGGGTTGGTCACCTTTCGATCTGGCGTTATCATGAGGCCAAAAGATAGCAGACGCAAGGGGTAGTCCGTATGTCGAACGACGATGTGAAGGCACATGCGCAGCAGCGCTTTGGTCAGTTCGCTCAGGGATATGTTGAAAGTAAAGTTCATTCCAGCGGTGGCGACCTTAATCGACTGGTGGAATTGGCGCAGCCGCAAGCGGATTGGTTGGTGCTGGATGTGGCGACCGGCGGCGGACACACTGCACTCAAGTTTGCGCCGCTGGTGGGGCAGGTGGTGGCGTTCGACCTGACACCCAAGATGCTGGCGGCGGCCAGCAGCTTTATCCACAGCAAAGATGTACGAAATGCTTCGTTCGCGGCGGGCGATGCCGAACGGATGCCATTTGCCAACAATACGTTTGATCTGGTGACCTGCCGGATTGCACCGCACCATTTCCCTGACTGCTGGCAGTTTGTGCAAGAGGCCGCGCGGGTGTTGAAATCCGGTGGCAAATTGATTTTGCAAGATAACACGGTACCGGACGACGAACGGGCAGCGCGTTACGTGGATGCTTTTGAACGGCTGCGCGACCCCAGCCATCACCGTATGTATGCCGGTTACGAGTGGCAAGGGATGTTTTTGGACGCGGGATTAACGGTTGAGGTGTCGGAACTGGCGCATAAGCCGAACGCCAGTTTGACTGAGTGGGCGAACACACAGGGACAGACGGCGGCAGTTATCGAACGGCTGCAAGTGATGCTCGTGCAAGCGCCGGAAGCTGCCCGTGCGTGGCTCAACCCCCACGCGGCAGGCACACCCGAAGCCACATTTGACCACCATTATG
>JAPUDW010000266.1 GCA_027492915.1 Bacteroidota bacterium
TGCAGAATCACGAACGGGTATGGGGAACCGTCAATTACCCTGACCGCCCCTCACTCGATCAGATTATGAAAGCCCATGTGGTTTGCTTTTGGCGAATGTTGAGCAAACGTGAACCCGGCTACCGCGTCACCGTCCATCAAACCACCGATGAACTCCACAAATACGCAGCCGCCATCCTTTTGAATCTCAACATCAGGCCGCCCGAAAAGCGAATCGCCAAGTTATTTGTGAATGGTGAGCTTTACGTGATTAAGGGTATTAAGCTGTTGGCGGGGCCGGTAGAAAGCACAACATAATGGCTGACAATATTAAATACATCCGTTGGGCGGCAGGCGTTCTAAAAATCATCATGGTCATCAATATCATCTTGGGGCTGCTTGGTTTTTTAGGCGGCCTACTCATTCCCATTACAGCAGCTTCACAGGGTAACAGTGGGGTGGCAGGTGCGAGCATTTTCCTCAACTTGGGGGCGCTAATAACCATCGCCGTCAATGCATTCATTACCTACACAGCCGCCCGTGCTTTAGAGCTGCTGGCAGATATTGCTTATCACCTGCTGGTGACATGGCATAAACAGAACTGACATCACATTCGAATTGAGTAATTTCATGGATAAATTTCAGCTTCCTAGACAAATAGAGCATTATTTAGCCACTCTCTCTAAAGTGTATGCACAACAGGGAAACCGTCAGCTGCAGGAACTTCTTGTCAATTCGCAGGTAAGAGTGGATGAGGGTACGAGTTATGACAATTGGAACGGTGGGATTAGTGGACATGCCATCTATCTTTCCGTACCTGAAGCACTATATTTAACGATTTTACCAACTGTTAATGACGCTCGAAACCAAATAAAAGAAGATCTGGAAAGGCTGCACAATGTAAAAAGCGAATTCTTTGAAGACATATTTATTGAAATGGAAGAGACAAAAGATCAGGATTGGCGGAAAAGCTCTGGATTACTAATCGGAAATCAAAGGTCAATATCTCATGTAATAAGTGAACGTATTTGGGGAAAGACAGGGTACAGGGTCTTTTTGAGCCATAGATCAGACTCGAAAAAGGAAACTGCTAAACTCAAAACCGAACTTCAGTTATTTGGAATATCAGCTTTTGTTGCACACGAGGATATTCACCCGACAAAAGCGTGGCAAGATGAGATCGATAATGCACTTTCAACTATGGATGCATTTGTAGCACTTATGACACCTGATTTTCATGAAAGTGAATGGACAGATCAAGAAGTGGGATTTGCTCTTGCTAGAGGAGTACCTATGATAGCCGCAAACCTAGGAAGAGATCCCTACGGATTTATGGGGAAATTTCAAGCGCTCCCCACTGACTGGCTATCGGCTGCCTTGGACATCGCAAAGATTCTAATTAGTAATGATCGCATGGTAACAGCATACATAAAAGCATTACCAAATTGCCCAAGCTATGATGATGGTAACACGCTAGCCAAATTATTACCTAAGATCGAAAAACTTTCTATTAGCCAAATTGATCAAATAATTGAATGCTATAATAGTAATAACGATATAAGAGGGAGCTATGGCTTTGATGGACGGAGACCAGTCTCTTATGGGCCAGGTTTAGTTCACTTTCTCGAATATTTAGACCCAACACGAGATTACAATTATAATAAATTCCGATTTATCAATGCATTTCCCAAACATGTGCCTCCCACCTAAAGTTTGAAAATGTCTTTTACATTGTCTATTTCTGTATAGGTTTTGAAGCCACTTAAAATGCAGAGGGTATGTTGACGGACTATAAAATCACTCATCTACAGATAGTTCAAGATATTATTAAGCGCCAAGCTCAAAGCTCACTTTTAATAAAGGGTTGGTCAATAACCCTGGTTAGCGTGGTTTTTGCGATAGTTCATACAAAGGATATTAATCCACAGTTGAGCCTTTTTGCAATGTTTCCTGCTATATTATTTTGGTCGCTTGATTCACTTTATTTACGGCAAGAGCGGTTACTAAGGCATCTTCATAATGCAATAGCTGAGGATATTAGAAATAACACTTCTCATGTCCTTCTATTCGATATTAATTTGTCCGCGTATTGTGACAAAGAAGATGTAAGTTGGTGGTGCGTGGCACGGTCAAGAACTGTTTGGCCGATTCCAATAACCGCAATATTACTTGCGTTTATAGTAGCGATTTTCGTACAACCATAAGTTTGTAAGAGGTTATAACATGGCTAGACGAGTATTCTTTAGCTTTCACTATCGCGACATCATGCGTGTAAATGTAGTTCGGAACAGTTGGCTTACCCAAGATAGAGAATCAGCGGGATTTTTTGATGGCTCATTATGGGAGGAAGCAGAACTAAAGGGGGCAACTGCTATACAAAAGCTTATTGATGATGGTCTTAAGAATACCTCTGTAACGATAGTGCTGATAGGATCTCAAACAGCTAATCGCACTTACATTAATTATGAGATAATTCAAAGTTTTAACAGAGGCAATGGTCTTCTTGGAGTTTATATTCACAATATTCCAAGCCCTCATGGAGTTGCTTATAAGGGTCAAAACCCATTCGATTTTATAGTCCGAAATGAACTGGACGGAAGCAAGACATCATTTTCACGGCTGTTTCCTACGTATGACTATGTATCAGGAAATGGGTACAATAATTTGGGTCTATGGATTGAAACGGCAGCGAGACAGGCAGGGAAATAGAAACTAATGACAAACGTAATTATAGCTCCCAACCCATTTGATACATCAGGCTACAAAGTATATTTAGCTGGTGCAATTGATATGGGTGACGCAGTAAATTGGCAAAAACAGGTCATTAAAGCGCTAGCAAATAATACTGGATTAGTATTGTTAAACCCTCGTCGGGCGAAATTTACAAAAGAGACAATTGACCAGCAAATAAATTGGGAGCTTCACGCAATGGAAAGTGCTGATGCAATTTTGATGTGGTTTCCAAAAGAAGCAGAAGCTCCGATTTCTTTCCTCGAAACTGGACTGTATCTCCAATCAGGCAAACTTGTCCTTGGCGCTGAAAAAGGTTTCTTTAGAAGACGCAACCTTGAATTAACCACTGAATTCTATAAGGTTAAATTATGGGGGCATCTAGATGAACTCGTAGCAGAAATTTTGAGACTGTACATAGCTAGTAAAAAATCAACTTAAGAGTTGCCCTATTAACAACATTAAAATCACTAGCGTTAACAAGGGTGCTGTGGCAGGACGTGCAATGCTTAAAATTTGTATAGCCAAAAGATTGGCAGTCGATTTATTAATAAGAATTATTTACCCTCACGATAGACCCATTTTTTGCCCTCGTTATCGGGCTGCAAATGCTTTAAATAAGGGTTTGTGGCCTGACTGCCTTCTAGCCGCATAATCATGTTGCCCAGCTTCCGCCGCCAATTGATGCGCCGTTTAGGTAGCAGCTTCAACAGATCAGGCGCATTGTCTACGCCGTACTTCTCCATGAGCCGCCGGGCGCTCTCTGGATCTTTCACGCGCCCGGTCAACAGAATCAGCTCAATATCCGGCGGTAACTCCTGAAGGTCAAAAGAGGTGGAAAGGCTGTTTCGCAGGCGGGGCAGCTTCTCGCGCGGTTTCAGTGTGAAAAGTGATTTTATTGCGGATAGCATCATACACCTCAATTTGCCAACCGGGTTGGCTTAGATACTTGCGCTTGGCGGTGGTCAGCGCCACAAGTGCTTTCAGAAAGTCGAAATACACATTTTGCACCGTTACAGGTTTTTCATCGGATTTATGCTCGGTAGTCTCAAGCAAGAATCCACCCTCTTGATGTGCTGTGAGCAGGATTGTTACTTTGTGGGTCATAATTCACGCCGTTTCAACCAATATTCCGTGAAAAATGATAAGCAGTCTGCGGCGACGCAAGTACCGTAAATAACGGGAGCGAGCATCAAAACCAGTAACCCCGGTAAATGAGGATCGGTAGGCATATCTCCGCTTGCCACACTCATTGGATATAGCACATACAGCGCCGTAACCATGAACGAATAGTTCATGCTGAAATCCGAGAAATTGCGCTCCATAATAGTCAACATGCCATTGAGTACAACCAAATGCTTTGCCGGTTTGTTTGTGATTTTGACAAGACGCTGAATGCCGTACTTCAGGAAATAAAATCCTAAGTAAAGCCCAACCGGGATTGCCACAATGGCAATCAAAGACGCGAAGAATTCAGTCATTGAACAATCTCCTCTGTTGGAACATCGGTTAAGGTGGGTGTCTCGGTCGGTGTGACCGTGGGTGTATAAGTTTCGGTAAAGGTCGCTGTCGGCGTGACCGTCTCGGTTGGTGTAATCGTCGCCGTGGGTGTTTCGGTTGATGTAGACGTGGCGGTCGGCGTTTCGCTGGGTGTTGGTGTGTAGGTTTCCGTCAGATACCGGGTTGGTGCAATAATCGTCACCGGCTCATTATTCGGCGGGGCTGTGGTCTCACTCGGAACCGGCGTAGCAGTCACAACAAACACAACAGTGACTTGGCGTGTTAAGACGATTTGTGATGGCGGTCGTGCGGTCGGTGGAATGGGTGCTTGCTGTGTTTCCACTTGATTGATGTAGTTAGATGCCGATGGTGGCAGCGCCCCGCTGGTATTGGAATTCCCATTCGAGCTGGGGCGTGGTGTCCAAACCACGGGTGTGCGAGTGGGGAGCTGCTCGACGATGGGCGTTGTAGTCCACATGCCGGATAAAGTCACATAAATGGCCGTACCAGTCGCTTGCCAATCGTCAGGTGTGCTGCTGGCGGTCACGGTGACTTCCGCGGTGGTTTCCGCTGTTGCTTCCTCTGTCATTTCAGCCGTGACGGTTTGGGTAACTGCTGTGGGTGTAAATGTCTGCCAGTACAATGCTGTGCCGGTTGCGCCCCATGAATCGAGTGTCATCGTCGGTGTGTATTGCGCAGTGGCTGCTGCCTGCTGGCCTCTGGTTGCTGATGAGATGAGTACGCCTGCACCAACGGCCAGAGCCAAAATGATGACCCCACAGGTAATCAATGGAGCCGCTTTCGCTTGGCGTGGTGGAGTTTGGTCATTCATGGGCATATAGCCCGGCGCTTTGTACTCAATAGACATGGTTACATCCTTTGCAGCCGGCGGATGATTGACCACACACCGACGATAATCAGCATAAAAATAATGCCCCAGCTCAACATATCCATGACCGGGTAGCCCTGCGTTTGCTGGTAGCTCTGTACGATATGCTCTGCAATCGTGTACTGCGTATCGCCCAGATCCACTGGCACAGTCGCGTTGACCGTCGGATAGAGCGTAAAAGTGGGCCAGACTTGTGGGACAGGAGTTGGCGTTGGCATAAGCACCTACAACGGTAAAAAGTCGAGAATCAAACCGATTGCCTTGCGGATGATCCCAATCAATGTCGAGATAAACGGGAGCGTGATGGTTAATGCCTTTAGGCTGACAACCACCAGCAAGCTAAAACCACTCAAGGCGATGAGTGGGCTGATAGAGCCGAACTGTGCATCCGAGAGTGATCGGTAGTAGCCGAAGAATTCACCGGCATTGTCTCCTAGCTCCACGAAGGTTTGTTCGGCGTCCACCGGCGTACCGGCTGCGTCCACAATCATGTAAGGCGTAGAATTTAGGACGCTTTCGAGCGTTGCCACCTGATCGGCTATTTGCTGGGCATCAATCGTATTGATTGGAGCCGGTGTATTCGTAGGCAGCGGCGTGGCCGTCGCGCTGCCAGCCGTGGGCTGAACGGTAATTGAGAATGTGGGCATATAGGTTGGGGAAGGCATCGGTGGCATTGCTGGTAAATCCCACGGGATGCGGCCACAGGGTAGACCATCACCGCAATCATCTTGTGCCAGAACCGGACTAATCAGGCATAAAATGAGCAGAGTAACCACTGCTATTTTACGCATCATGTGGTTTGCCCTGCGTTCATAACGGTATTACGCAGCTCAGCGACAACCCAAAGCAAGAGATGGATGTAGCCGAGCGCTACCGTAATCGGAATAATGACCTGACCACGCCCGGAGAAAATGGTATTGTCTAAAATCCAAATCGCAACACAAAATGGGCCGCTGCGCGGATTGCTCACACAGTCCGGCATTCCGGGTATCGGTATCGGTGTGGCTGTGTTGTACGCCGTAATCAAGCTGCCCAGCAAACTCTGAGCCAATCCTAGAAAGCCCAGCAGCTTGACCATAAAACCGAGGAACAAATTAATCATCCCTAGGATGACTGAAAATAATAGATTGGCTGCTTGGGTTACAAGAGCTAAGAGTAGGTTTACAACCTGCCCTAACTGATCGACAAGTGGCGCAAAGACACCTTCTGTCAACCCTCCTAGAAAGCAGAATAGATCATGACAATTGGAATCGCCTGATTGAAATACAGTAGTGACATTGCCATAGGCGATATTGCGAAGGTGGCCGCCTAGCCACCAGAGGAATGATGTAAACCAGTCACCAACGCGGTTAACCAGCACCACACACCACCTCATAAAGAGCCGTGTGGTTCGCCACGCTGTGTCTATCGTCTCTGCCATGTCGTTCAGCACAATCATCAGTGTGCAATTAAAAAAGCGATTTAGATTTTTCCAGTGGTAGAACGTCCAACTGGAAATGTTGTTGTCGATGGGTGTTGGGACAATTGAGCAGTTCTCAATAAATGGGGGGTCGAAACCACCATCGCCGGGAAAGCCCGGAAAGCTCCCATCGTCAGTATTTGCTTTTAAACAGAGGCTATCAATCCTAATTCCTTTTATGAAGCCTTCCGTATCAGTAACGAGCACCCCGAATGAGAAAAGACCACTGGTGAACGTGGCAATGTCAAAAGTGTCAGAAAACACATAAGCATGTTCGGTATTCACCGAACCGTCATACAGATTTCTACCTTCCGCACCAACCAATGTGCTGTCGATAACACCGAGTGATTCAAAAACGTCAGGCGATTCTGGATACCGATACTTTATCTCTACTTGTTTTAGCGATTGGCCGGTATAAGCAGAAGATGCATTTAGACGAACGACCGCCACAATTGTGTAAGACGCGGGATTCTCATCATCAATCGGGTACAGAAGGATAGGCGTAGCATGGTCGATTATTGCGCCGTCGCCCAAAGCCGCTTGACCACTGCTGAATGACACATTTCCGGCATCAAGCCAGCCAGTACCACTGGCATCAAAAGAGTTATTCACAAAAACACAAGCACCGGGCGTTACTGAAGCAGTGTCCGGTGAAAGGCATATGTAAAGGATGTCAACTTCAACCGGCACTTCACTGTTAAATACAAAATCAGTCTGGTTGAACACGCCAACCAGTGACAGATCAGTCTCCCCCATCGGGGCAAATGTCCACGTCAGACGCTGATACCTTCCCTCAGTAATATTCTGAGTAGTTACCTCGGAGCCAACTTGCAACCTGAGTGGATAGAATGAATCAATTGGCGTGGTCACTCGTGCTAAAACCGTCAGCGTGTAACTGATGTCACCACGGATGGCAATATTCTGCTGATACATTGAACCTGCTGGCCCAAGGTGAACGCCACCTCCCTCAATTGCGCGGCCTTGCGTTACATTCCAACCGTCTATAAGCCCACCGTTTGACTGAAGATCAGGATTTTCAAGCGTGCAATTTGTCAGGCTTGATTCAGCGCAGCTAGACAAATCAGGCTCGGCACTCAGCAGCGGGTAAAGCGAAACCGGCTCGCCTGCCATCTTCGCAACTACGGTAGTAACACCACCGCCTGAGGCATAGGAGGTAAATCGGTCGCCAATCTGCCCGTTGAAATCCACGCCAGCCGGAGGATCTTCGGCTAGACGGATTTTGTCAGGAAAGTAAGCAGTGATTCCAATCGGTATTGCTTTTAACCGGACTGTTCGTCCTAAAACACATCCGGCGACTACCGTATCGCCAATGGCTACTTCAACATCAGCCACCAAGTAGCTGTAAGTCAGTTCTGGCTCTTCTTGATCCTCGATTGTGACAATCCATGAATCAACAACTTCGGTGTTAAAGCCAATTGCCACCTCATCATCGGTCAAGAATGCAGGGACAAACACACTGCAATCAACACCTCTTTGCAGCGATTCAGATGCACCCCCGCATTTACTACCCGTGTGAGGTTGAATATCAATAACAGTGCCGTTTGCGACACTGGATACCTTAGCATTAGCAGTTTCACTGAAGCCGTAAACTGTATAAGGCAGATCCGAAATAAGAAAATCTTCCTCAATACTGTCGTCAGCATCCTGCACGGATTGCAGATCAAAAAGCCCCCATCCATCCTCTTGATCTTCACTTGCCAACGGCATGGTGATGTCTCCGCCACCGCCGCCACAGCCGCCCGGCTCAATTTCACATTCGAGGCCGTAGTATTCGCCGGACACCGCTGTTAACGTGGCACCATTCTCAAGCTGTGTCCACCAGAAGTTGCTGTAATCTCGCTCCTCATCCCATTGTAGATACCCCCCAAATCGCCACGTTGGTGGAATATTCGTCCCGTCCACATTGTTATCAAGCGTGAAACGTTGGTTGAAACCACTCGCCTGCACGCCATGCAATTTAAAGAATCGCACCGGGGATGGAAGTAAATCAGCACGCGTCCAATGAACCCGCATTACATAGCCACTCTGTCCGGGCACCGCATCCTGACACGCCTCGTAACGCGTGCTGAACCCCACACCTGATGCCCACTGTCCAGCAGGTGGACTACCGCCACACCCGAATATGCCAATCTGAGCGTCGTGCATATCCAGCGTCAGGTCGTAATAGAATGTGTGCCAACCCGGCTCTTCCTGCGCCGCAACAAAACCAGCCGGGACGGAGAAGCCCAGCAGCAGGACGACCACGACCAGCAACAGGGCGAAACGCAAGAGCCAACGGTTCATACAACCTCACTTCTAGAATACAAAGGGCGCTTGCGAGGGGAAGAAACAAGCGCCCGGTGGTTTTGTGGATGTTCTTAGAAAGCCTTGATGAACTCTTCTAAGATGTACGTGACGATCCGGGAAGCGAAACGAATGCCGAACGGCGCGGCTAAAATCGTTAAGAGAACCGGAATCCAGATGTTGGCGCTGGTGATAATTACCTGTGGATCGAAATCAATCGTCATATTGACCTCCTTTCTCTAACTCAAAGGCGAACGGCGCGGTGGTCAGGCATCAAGAACGGCAGGAGCCTAGAAAGCTTTGAGGAACTCGTTCAAGATGTAAGACACAATGCGGGAAGCGAAGCGGATACCGAAGGGCGCAGCCATGATGGTGAGCAGTACCGGAATCCAGATGTTGGCATTACTGATAATCACGCCCGGATCGAAATCAATCGTCATATTGACCTCCTTTCTCTAACTCGATTTACGGATTGCCAAGAATGCGGCTTATGCTCTCAGTGACGAGCAAAACCACACCAAAGCCAAATAGAAATATGGCGATCCCCACACTGACCGGCTGAAATACGAGTCCGATAAAAACCCACAGGGGATCAAGCGTCATTCCACCACCTCAACATCATGGGGAATATCTCCATAAATTCCCTCAGGAAGATATAGGCGACGACGGCGATGAAAAGCGGAAATAGTAAATTGAAAAGAAGCTCACTCACTCCATGCCTCCCGTATCAAACGGAAAATTTCAAACGCCACAAGCAATAAGAGCAAGATGCCGGTCACCACTTCCCCGGCATTAATTTGGTAGACCACACCCACATCTTGATAACCATCACCGACAGGGATCGTTGCACGAGCGATAAAGTTTGGCGTCGTAGTGACAGTGGGTGTCAAGGTCGGTGAAGGGCCAATCGTTGGCGTTGGGGTTGGCGTGTGCGTCGGGGTTGGGGTATGCGTCGGGAAAGAGACCACGGCGGTAACGTTCACGGCTGCGGCGGTGGGTGTGAAGGCGATGAGCTGCACCGCATGATAAAGAAACAAGGCACCCACGGAGTACATCTCAATTTTGTTGGTGCCATAGGGTAGCGGCACTTCAAGGTACTTATTCCGAACTGCTGAAGGTGCATATGCACTGTAGATGCCAACCGGCGCACCATTCACTGAAATCTCAAACAATCCACCGCTGTTGGTCTCAATATAGTACAGTCCAAACTTGCCAACCGTCGGCAGCGTATAAATCGTCACTCGCGATGGAGAAGCGCTATAGGTGTAGCTATCGCCATAGCTTGCTGTGTCGCTGGTAACGTTTGTCCACGAACCACTATGCACCAATGCAGCATTACTGTACTGGTAGTAGCCCGGGCCCAACGGGGTAATAGCCTCTACGCGCCATATCAAGCATAGACTTACAAACAGAAGTGAGAGAGACAAAATAATACGTCGCATACTCACATTCTGGCGTCATTAGAGTCATATTAAAAGTACAAG
>JAPUDW010000267.1 GCA_027492915.1 Bacteroidota bacterium
ACGGCTGCTACGTCGTTAAAGGTCGATAACGGGCGCAGCAGACTCACTGTATGCAGCCGGCCTTCCACATTCATGCGGTAGATGCGGACGAGGCCATCCAGCACAATATGAAAGCCGGCACACGTATCCCCTTCGCCAAAAATGGCTGCGCCCGGCACGTAGGTATGGTGATGGGCGGCGTCCTCAATCCGGCTAAGGTCACAGTGTGCCAGACTTTCGAAGTACGGGATTTGCGTCCAGTCAACTTTCATATCGGTCTTATAGATGCTCCAATTCAATTTACAAAAGGCAATGACGTGCATTGCCTGATTTGATGTCAACTATAAAGTTGGCTGTTTGAAGTACTAGACAATCTTCTCGATGACAACCAGCGCTGCAATCAGAAGGGCGGCCAGAATACCCATCGAACGCAGGTCGCTGATGACATAGCCATATTCTGCTTTAAGCTGTGCTTCGGTGACGATGCGGGTCGGGTTGGCGAGGCGGTTGCGGATATAGCTAATGTCGTGCTTGTCGTCTTTGCGGGCGTTACGCGAGTTTGAGGCCGGTCGTGAACCTGTTCGCGAGCCAGTGGTGCGTGAACTGGTCGTGCGCGGGCGGCGTTCTACCTCAACGCGTGGGGCTTCGCGGAATTGCACAACAGGCGTATCGTCAATCGGTTCGGTGGTTTCGTCAGGTTCATTGGCTGCGGCGCTCGTTTCTTCGAGTGCGCGGTCAAGCGGGGTTTGCGTCTTCTGGATACTGATGGGTTGATTACGGTTTTTGCGCTTGGACATCATGAAACCTTTATGCAATATTCAAGTGATATTGAGTAGTTGACAGCATCCTTATGGATGTTACTTTGTACAATAGTAACTCACTGCTTCGAACAAAACTATGTGATTTTTGTTGGAGATGGGTGAAAATAAGACTTTCAATGATTGGCGGAGGTTCATCGTTACATGCTATTCAGATTTATTGTTGGCTTCATCATCCTATTTTCGGTCAGCCTGTCTGTATTGGCACAAACACCGACCTCGACACCCGATTCCAGCAATATTCTAGCCGACTGTGCGCACTTGTTAGCGCCGGATCGTCCTATTGCGACGGGGCCGGATGCCCCTACGATTGAACTGCTCTCACCGACAACAGAAACGATTTACGGGAGCGCTGTCACTGTCAGCATCAAAGCCAATAACTACGATGTGACCAGCGAAGGGCGGCATTGGCACCTGTGGATCAACGGACAGTTGCAGGGCATGGTTTACCAGCCGATGGCGATTATTGACCTCGATCCGGGAACCTATACACTGTGTGTCTCGTTGGGTAATACGCAGCACGCCGATATTGGGATGCCGGCTGGCGTTCGCTTAACTGTCGAGCAGCCACTAGCGGGAACGCCCACTGCCACCCTTGCGGTAGAGCGTGCAGCGGCGCAGATCCAACCGGAAGGCGCAGTGGGTACGGGGCAGGTCGCCCTACTGGTAGTTGGCGGTTTGTTGGCAGCCGTCGGCGGCTGGTGGCTGGGGAACCGGATGCCCAAAGGCAAGAAGTAAATACGATCAGCAGGTTTCAAGTAGTAGGGGAGCGTGGGCGAAAGTCGGCGCTCTTTTTATTTGTGACGCGCTGAACACTTTTGTTAGAAAATGAGAGCGCTATCGCGCGTACATCAAGATGCTGAGGACAATACCGAAGATTACGCCTGAAACGCCGATGACGATCCCCAGCAGGAAGGCGCTGCCAAACACGCTGCGGCGGCGGCGTTTGTCCTTCTTGACGCCCGTTTTCGCCTCGTCAAGAAGCTGGTCAGCACTTTCCTTCCGCGCGACGATCAGGTTCAACATGCGCCGCGCTTGCACGTTCATCGGGTTAATCTGAAGGATGTTTTGCAGGCACACGCGCCGGTCATCGTCGCTGTCGATCACGTCCAAGAGCGCAACCCAAACATGCTCGTTAAATGGGCTAAGGCGTGCTGCTTCCTTCCAGAAGTCGTGTGCCTGTTGCTGGTTACCCATCGCAAAAGCGCTGCGTCCGGCCTGAAACAATTCTTCAAATCGTTCACTGCCGGGGCGCGCTGCTTCCTGATTCACCATGCGCTGCTTACCTCGTTATTACTCATCAAGCGAAGCGGTATGATCATAATCATACCGCGTTGATGGTGTGATTGCCGATGTCCTCTTATAGAGCCTACCGATAAACCCCACGGTTGCCAATCGCCCGATGGTCAGGGCACTACTTACGAAGCCCAGCCGCCGGGATAATCTTGCTCAACCGTGCTGGTCAATTGGTAGACGATGCTGGTTGCTAGGTCAAGCACATAAATGTCATATGAGCCGTTGCGGTTGCTGGAAAAGGCGATGTACTTACCGTCCGGGCTAAACACCGGCGAAATGTCGTTGGACGGGTCTTTGACGAGTACCAGCGGCGTACTGGATGGGTCGGCACGGCGCACGATAATGTCGTTGTTATTCAGTATGTCTTTCGGATGCACACTGTAGCTGAGTTGTGTACCGTCCGGTGACCAATGTGGTGACGCTTCGATATAGGCCGCCGAGTCGTTGGTCATCGCGGTTTGTCCTAGCGATGCCGTGTCGATCAGGAACAAGTCACTACCGATATTTGCGCCAGCCAGTTCAGACTTCACAACTGCGATGCGGCTGCAATCCGGTGAATAAGCGGGATAGCTGTAGCTGGCACGGTCGTTGGTCAGTTGGGACAATACCTTCGTGTCAAAGTTAAAGGTGAAAACCTGATATGGGAATATCGTTGCGGTGACCTCACCTTGGAAGGTAGTCGGCAGCGCCACGAACACAATTTGATTGTGTGTCGGGCAGTAATGAGCCATTTGCGCCTTCAAAACCGGTTGTTCGATCAGCACTGCATCGGCACCTGTCCCGTCAATCCCGATTTGCTCCACACCGGTATCAAACGTCGTCGATGAGAAGTAACGGGTGTAAACCAATCGCTGCCCGTCGGCGCTCACGTCAACATTGCGTGCTTGCACTTCCGCAATTGTCACTGCTTCACCGTTGTTTGCGAGGTTATAAGCCACCACCGATAAAAATCCCGTTTGGGTGACATCGCGTCCACTCCAGCCGAAGATCCGCCCCGTCAAACCGGTCGGATACGGAAGGGGTGTCGCGGTGGCAAGTGGTACGGGTGACGGGGTGACAAGGCTCATTTCTGGCGGCAGTGTCGCCTGCGCTGGCAGGTTGGTTGCGGTTGGCGTTGGGCTGGTGAGCGCCACCACCGTCGCCGTCGCATTCGCGTTGTCGGTCGCGGCCATCGCCACTACTGCCGTACCCGTGCCTTGCAAATCGGCGATGACCCGTGTCGCTTCGGCATTCTGCGCGTTCCGGTTGCCGGTAATTACAAGGAAAATAATGATGATCAGGACGATCAAACCAGCACCACCCCCGCCGAAGATCAACAGTTGGCGGCGGCTGATGCCGGGAATAACTTCCTCGTCCTGCTGCTGCTGCTGGCTGCGTGCGTCGAGCTTTGCCATCGCGGCTTGGGCACGTTCGTTATTGGGGTTGATGAACAAGGCGTTGCTCAGGCAAACGCGGCGTTCTTCATCGGTTTCAACCACCGAAGCCAACCACATCCATGCTTTCTCGTTTTTATCATCTCGGTCAACAACCTGCTGGAACAGCGCTTTCGCTTCGGCCTTTTTGCCTTCACGGGCGGCTTCAATTGCCTGCCGCATTAAGTCTTGAATGGATTGTTCTTCGCTCACAGTATAGCTTCCTGTAGGTGTTCAACGCTTACATAAATAATGCGCGATTAAAGCCAGTTTGTTATAGGCCGCTGCATCGAAAGACACAGCGGCAGTTGATCTAGCGCCCGACTAGCAGCAGTTCAGGCTTGAAGGCCAGTGATTGCACATTGAGGCCGGGGTCAGCCAACCGTGTGATGCCGTTGCCGCGTAGGTCAGACGTATAAAGTTGGAAGGCGTCACCATCGCGGTTGGAGGTGAACACCAGCATTTGCCCGACCGGATTAAAAATTGGCAAGCGGTCTTCCGCCCCGCCATCGTCGCTGGTGATGAGCGTGTAATTTTGTGCATCCGCATCCGCGATGAAAATATCACCGTCGCCGTTGCGATCACTGGCGAATACCAGGCGTGTACCATCAGGCGACCACGCGGGTGAGTAGGTGCTGCCGTTTGCGTCCGTCAATTGAGTGACATTCTGTCCGTCGGGTGAAATGCTGAACAATTCGGTCAAGCCGCTGCCTGCGCCGTTTGCTTGTTCAGATGCGTACACAATCACATCACCTGATGGCGACCACGCAGGGTCGCGGTCTGCCCAATCGTTATTGGTGATTTTGGTCAGGTTCGCGCCGTCGTCGGTCAGCGTCCACAGTTCCAAATCATTGTCGTAATTGCTGGCGACCACAATTTGCACACCATCCGGTGCCCACGAGGGGTGCAGCAGTTCGCTTGAGCCGAACTCGGTTATACGAACTGCGCCGTTCGGGTTATCCGCCGTTGCAACAAAGAGTTCCGGCGCTGTGACCGATGAACCATCTTTGTCATACGTGGCTGTGCGAACAAACGCGATTTTGGAGCCATCGGGTGAGTATGAAATATCAGTAAAGCCAGTCGAACCATCGCCAATTTGCTGGTCGCCTGTCCCCGCACCGTCTACCCTAAACAGCGAGGGTGCGTCTTGACCGTCTTTCAAACTGGTATACAGCAGCGTGAATTGTGCTATCGGGTACGGTGTCGGGGTTGGTGTAATTGGAACCGGCGTAACTGTGAAGGTCGGTGTGAATTCTGGCGGCAGTGTTTTTTGGGTCTCCGGGTTGATGGTAACGATGATGCCGTAGAATGGGGTCGCTGTGTAATCTGCCGGATCAATGGTCGCGGTTGGCAGCGGCGTGTTCAGTACCGCTTGCTGGGTAGCCGGGTTTGGCAGCGGGCCAGCGTTCTGGCTGTTCGATACCACTGCGAAGATAATCAGCGCCAGTATAGCCAGCGCGACAATCGCCCCGATAATGGTGACCAGTGCATTGCCGCCACCCCCACCCGCCGGACGTGGCAGTGCTGCCGTAGCATTTCCGCCGCGTCGTACTGGAGCCGTGTCAACCAATACCGCATTGAGTTGTTCCAGCGCTTGTTGGGCACGGGTGTTGTTCGGGTTGATTCGTAATGCTTGTTCGAGCGCCTGTTTGCGTTCGGTTAGGTTATCCAAAGCGGAAGCCAGCCACATCCACGCCACTTCATTGTTTGGATTGCTGTCGACCACTTGTCGCAGCAGCCGACTGGCTGTTGCTTTATCACCGCGCCGTGCCGCTTCGATACCTGTTCTGAGTTTTTCGTCAAGTGAATTGTTGCCAGCCAAAGGAAACCCTCCGCGTGTGTACGCTGATACGCTTATTTATTTTATACCAGAAACAAGAATTACATATTACAGAGACACGACAACGGAGTAGCAGTCGTTCGGGAGGAGGGCGGACGGCAAGCTTGCCGTCCGATTATTGACTTGGCTCTATACTGACTAACGGTTGAAGACCATGACCCCCACGACTACAACCAGCGCCAGAACTAGCATCACCCCCACCACCATGCCGAACATCAGCAGCGTACGGTTTTCGGTCGCGCTGCGCACATACGCCATTTTCTTGAGCGCGTCCCGTGCTTGCAGGTTGTCAGGGTTGATTTCGAGCGTCTTTTCCAGCCACTTTTTGCGCTCGGCCTTGTTGTCCGTAGCGATTTTCGCCATCCACATCATCGCGCGTTCGTTGCGTTTGTCTTGACCCAGTACCTGTTCAAAAAAGATACGCGCACCATCATTGTTACCATCTTTGGCGGCGCGGATGCCCATTTGCAAGAGTTCTTCACGGTTCAGTTGTGGGCCGGCATCTTTTTTAACCATCGTCTCACCTCAATCAGTTTTGAATATATCTAATTGTAACGGTATCTTGGTAATTGCAAATAGGTTGTGATTAAGGAAGAACTATATTCCCACTCCGCTGAGCAGGAAGAAAAGGTAAAACAACGTTGCCACCCAGATCAGCGCGTCTGTTCGGTCGAGCACGCCGCCATGCCCCGGAATGATGTTCAGGCCGCTCAGGTGCGAGTCGCCCACATGGAAGTAACGCTTTAACCGCGACTCGAAAAGATCACCCGCCACAGCCAGCGGCGGGGCGATTAAACAAAGAATAACCAGAATAGGGGTCACCTGTTGGCTGAGGATAAGTGTTATTAAACCCAGCAGGAAGCCCCCAACAACCCCGACCACCGCACCCTCGACCGTTTTCTTCGGTGATATGCTCGGCGCCAGCAGCCGTTTACCCCACATACGTCCGCCGATGTAAGCCAGTGTATCGGTTCCCCACGTTAGCATGAAGATCAGCACCATCCACAGCAAGCCATCGGGCAGCGCACGGATTAGAATCATGAAGGAAGCAGGCAGTCCGGCATACAGCAGCGCTGCCGTCGTCATGCCGACCCGCGCCAGCCGCTTTTCAGCCGTGCCGCGCAAGGCATCCCATGCATAGCTGACGACGATCACCGCCGCGATCACGGCTGCTACCAGCATATACTCGTGGCTGGCGTAGGCAAACACCAGCGCCACCACACCCACTAGCCCTACCGGAATATGCCCCGGCATCTGGCGATCTCTTCCCAACATGCAGAACTCAAGCAGCGACAAAACCGCCAGTACCAACCCCATAATAAAGAAGGGGACACCACCCACATACGTAATAATGAGGATCAGCGGCCCACCGATAAGGGCAGTGATGGCGCGTGTAATCAGATTGGAGCGATCCTGCGCTTGTTTAGCAGATGTTGACATACAAAAACTTCAATTAAAAACAGATTGGTTAATGGATAGATATTCTAGCGGAAGTCTGCCAAATTTGCTTGAAGGTGGTTTGGTGAGGGGGATAAAAAAAGGTGTGACAGAAGCCGCACCTTTGCGTTACTTATCATGCAGAGTTAACGATTAGGCGTGTACGCGACCGTTGTACTTCGTGCGTTTCTGATAAAAATCATGGAAGTTATTGTTGCCCGTCCACAGAATGAAGTTGTAGAGCGGGTGCAGCGCTTTAAGCGCGTTAAAAGTCTCGTTCTGGATAACCGCATCGTCCAGTTCTGGGTCTTGGTGGCTGTACCACTTGCCGATACGCAGCCAATCTTGGCGGTCGCTGAAGGTGTTCATCCATTCGTCCAGAACACGCCCGTGCAGCAAGTGGTTGACTGTTAGGTGCATGTCGCTGAGGTGTGTGCCGCCCCAGAAACCCAAACGGTAGTCACGGTCGAGGCTGCGCAGCAGGTTGCGGAAGGTCGTGCGGTGCTGCGGTAGTTCCAGCTTGCCGATGAAGTTCTGTTGATCCCACCACGCTTTGGGTGAAAGCACCAGTTCAATAACGAAGTGTTCCGGTGTCAAACGCATTTCAATGACGGGATGGCAGTAGGTATCGACATCTTTGCTAATGCCGATGTTCTCTTTGCCCATCAGCCGTTCAACCATTTCAGCCTGTTCTTGCGAACGGAAGTAAGTTAGGACGACCGAGTCGCTGTCATCCAGCGAAGCGGCAGATTTCTGTGACACGATGGACGTTTTTTGCCAGCGTGGATGTAAATCGAGGTTGTGGTTACGAACACGCGGCAGCAACGCAGCATGTAAATCCATGAATTTATTAGTGATGCGTTGAACATCAACGCCCGTGTTTGTCGGAAGTGTTGCCTGCTCAGACGTGAAGTAAAACATCGCAACCCCTAACAGTTCATTGATAAAGAATAAAAATCATGAACAGATCGTAAAAGGATTCAGATCGTAATGCAATCCTTCTTAGTGAAATATTCACAAAATTCACAAAAGTTTCATGCTGAATCCCGTTTACTCTAAGTGAACCTATTTCTTGTCATATCAAGGTAAATAGACTCGCATGAAAACGTACTCGTAACGTGGATTTTAACAAATGATACGTTATACGCCAAACTATCTTTTCATAACGCTATAAATCCACAAAGCGGATCTTCCAACCCCATGTTTAAAATGTGTCGATAAGATTTACACCGCCAACTTATTATGCGGTCATACTAACGAATTGGGCTTACAGTGGCCTAACATGAATATCGTAAACTCGGCGTTTGATATGAACTATCCGTGCGAAAGGGTGTATTTGTTCAAAGTGTGCTGGCAGCAGGTCATCGCGGTCGGCAATTAAGGATTTGTAATGCAAAATTTGTATCCGTAGAGAATGGTCTCAGAAGGTGTTTACGTCGAATGATTATTTTTTAGGGAGCATGTGTGTCTCCTCCGTGCCACCAATCGCGCTCATACTCTCCCCTCGTGATTGCCCATCACGCATATTTATTCGGGTATCGCTCCTGTACAAAAACCAGACAAGGGGCTGTAGCCAGCGATGCGAAAGCCGACTATAATTTAACGAACGTTGCCCCTGCTGTTATGAACATGACTTGAACAGTGTTTAACTGGAGATCATGTGACTCGTGTCTCACCAGAATGTGACCCATATGAAAGATACGCAGGACGAGCGAGAAACCAGTGAAGGGCTGCTCGAAGCGATTTTAGACAACCTTGTCGATGGCATCGTAACCTTCGATAGCGACGGTACAATCCAATCTCTTAATCGGGCGGGTGCCTATATCTTTGGCTACTCGGCTGATGAGATGATTGGAGGCAACATTCGCCAGTTGATTCCGTCCTTGCCTAACCAATCTGACCACGCCGAGCTAAATGCCTTTCTCAAGCGCTTCAATGGTCTGGGTGATGAACTTGACGGTCAGCGCCGCGATGGCAGCGTTTTCCCGATGTACTTCTCCATTAGCGAGGTCGCCCACGGCCACCAGAAGCTCTATATCGCCGTAGTGCAAGACTTCACCGAGCGCAAGTTTATGGAAATGCAGGTGCGCGAAAAAGAACACCTGAACCTTGAATTGGAGAAAGAGCGCGAACTCCGCGATGTGAAGAACCGTTTCATCTCGATGATGTCCCACGATCTCAAAACGCCGCTGGCTGCCATTCGTTTGGCAAACAGTATGCTGCGCAATTATGGTGATCGTTCCTCAGATGCGGAAAAGCTCGAAAGCTACGACACGATTGATCAGCAGGTCGAGCATCTCAGCGAACTCATCAGCGATGTCATGACGATTAGCCGGCAGGACTTTACCGGCGCGGAATTGGATCGCCAGATCATCGACCTCGAAACCTACTGCCGTGATGTTATCGAGGAAATCCAACTGGCCTACCGCATGAAACGCACCCTCAAGTTTAGGGGGACTGCCCGCCGCATCGAAGCCTTCATCGACATCAAGCTCATCCGCCGCGCCCTGACGAACCTTCTCACGAATGCCATCAAATACTCACCCGAAGGCAAGCCAGTCTTAATGGAACTCTCGTATGCTGACTGTAAAGCCATCATCAAAGTGAAGGATCACGGCATCGGCATACCGGCAGCCGACCTACCGCATTTGTTTGAACCCTTCAACCGCGCCTCGAATGTCGGTGGGATTCAGGGTACGGGGTTGGGGCTGGCGATTGCTAAACAGGCCGTTGACCTGCACGGCGGCACCATCAGCGTCCAAAGCACGTTGGGTAAAGGCACCACATTTACCATCACCCTACCAGCAGAAGATTGTTAACCGCACAATGCCAAATTACATCCAGCGTGTCATGAACCCCGACTGGTATCACGGACGGGGCAAAAAGCCGCCGTTCTTTGAAGGCTGGTATTTTAAGCTGATTGATGCCACCGAGCAGCGGCGCTATGCCGTCATCCCCGGTATCTTCCTCAGCGACTCGCCGGATAAGCATCACGCCTTCGTCCAGGTCTTGGATGGGCAAACGGGCGACTCAGCCTATTTTCGCTACCCGCCGGAGCAGTTCAGCGCTGCCGAAAATGACTTCGATGTGAAGATCGGCCCCAACCGCTTTCGCCGCGACTCGATCACCCTCAACCTTGATGGTGACAAATTGGCGCTCAAAGGTGAACTCCGCTTCGAGAACACAACGCCTTATCCCGTGACGTGGGCAGCACCCGGCATCATGGGGCCGTTCGGCTGGCTCACCTTTATGGAATGCTATCACGGTGTCGTCAGCCTCGACCACACTATTCAAGGTTCGCTGTTACTGGATGGTCAGCCGATGGATTTCAGTGGTGGGCGTGGCTACATCGAGAAAGATTGGGGGCAGTCCTTCCCTTCGGCGTGGATTTGGATGCAAACCAACCACTTCGAGGAAGCCGGAACCTGCCTCACCGCGTCGGTCGCCACCATTCCATTTAAGGTGTTGTCGTTCACGGGGCATATCGTCGGCTTGTGGCACCATAAACAGCTTTACCTGTTCGCCACCTATAACGGCGCGGTTG
>JAPUDW010000268.1 GCA_027492915.1 Bacteroidota bacterium
TCATCTTCTTGCATGGCTTTGCGGGCAATTTCACCATGCCCTGTTGGTTGATGGCGCAAACTGTCAGCGAGTTTCATGCCCTCACCGTTTGCCCGTCAGTGGGTTGGAAGGGCGATTGGTGGACAGCGAACGGCGAAACGACCCTGCGCGAAACTATCGCCTATATGCAGGGGCGTGGTATCAGCCGCATCTTTTTAGCAGGGCTTTCAAACGGCGCGGTTGGTGCCAGCGACCTCGCCCACAAACTAGACGGTGACATCACAGGCTTAATCTTGATTTCCGGCGCGTCGTTGGATGCCCAAAACTCTGGCTTACCGGTGCTAGTCCTCGCTGGGAGCAGTGACGAACGAATGCCTGCTGACATCATACGAAGTTATGCAGAGCAAATCGGCAGTCAGGCGACCTTCATTGAACTGAACGCCGACCACTTTATGCTTGTCAAACAATTCGATGCCGTTCAAAATCAGATCGCCGCATGGTTGCGGCAGCAACAATAAGACTTCGCTTAATGATATTCTTTGTTAGATAACTGTTTAGGAAAAGATCATGCTCGAAAAATTAACCTTTCCGATTGTGGATACCCATCTGCATGTGTGGGATACCGGCCTGATCCGTTACCCGTGGTTGGATAATAATGCCCTGCTCAACAAACCCTACCTATTGAATGACTACAAAGCCGCTTGTGGTTCAGTCAATGTCGAGCGCATGGTGTTTGTGCAGGCCGAAGCCGATTTCACCCAGTTCATACACGAGGCCGAGTGGGTAGAAAGTTTGGCCGAGGGAGATCCACGCTTGCAGGGTATCGTGCCGTGGGCACCGCTGGAACATGGCGATGCCGCCCGCGTTGACCTCGACGTGCTGGCAGCCAACCCGCGCGTCAAAGGTATCCGCCGCATCATCCAGTTCGAGTCGGATATGGACTTCTGCTTGCGACCGGACTTTGTGCGCGGTGTTCAGGCACTTGCCGATTACAACCTGAGCTTTGATATTTGTATCGACCACCGTCATATGGCAAATACGATTGCGATGGTGCGCCAATGCCCGAATGTGCGCTTCATCATCGACCATATCGCCAAGCCGGACATCAAACACGGGCTGCTCGACCCGTGGCGCGAACATATGCGCACCTTCGCCAGCCTGCCCAACGTCTGGTGCAAAATATCCGGCCTTGTGACCGAAGCCGACCACCAGACTTGGACTCGCGAACAACTTAAACCGTATATTGACCATGTGATTGAGTGTTTTGGCTTTGACCGTGTGATGTATGGCGGCGATTGGCCGGTCGCCTATCAAGCTACTGAATACCCGCGCTGGGTCGAAACGCTGCTGTGGGCAGTGGATGGCTGCTCGGAGGGCGAACTCAAACAGTTGTTCCGCGAGAACGCGATAGCCTTTTACCGACTGGGATAAATGGAGCGTGAGGCGTTAAAAATAAAAACTCCGGTCAAATCTCGTCAACCGGCGGCGGCTTGATTTCGAGAAAGTTGGAATGTATCTAACACTTTAAATGGGTTGTGCTTCGAAATCCGCCAAGCGCTGACCCCGTTCGACCACATCCCCTGCCGCCACCAGCAGCTTGACGAGGCGGCCATCGGCTGGAGCCGCCACACGGGTTTCCATCTTCATGGCTTCAAGGATGAGTAAGGTTTGCCCTCGCGTGACCACATCACCGGCTTGTGCCAGCACCGCCGTTACCTGCCCCGGCATTTGGGCAGTCAAGCTGTCACCAGTGGAAGCCGATCTACGGCGGGTTGTCGCGGGTAGGTTGAGGGTGTAGACCGCGCCATCGACATGCACATAGCGTTGGTCGCCGTAGGCTGCGGCATGGGCGATGTGCGACTGCCCATCCAACGCCAGCCGTAAACCGCCGTCTCCCAGCATGTTTGCCGCAACTTCAACCACGCGCTCACCAAGCGTCACCTGAAGGCGACCATCCGCTTGCGGTTCGACAGTAACGATATAGGTTTGACCGAGATATTGGTAAGTGTAACGCATGAGTACGATGGTGTGGCGCGGTTAAGGCCGTGTTACCCGTGCACGGCGCAGCGAATCTTCGGCTTGGTTGAGCAGCGAGTCCATCACTTTAAAGACGGTCGCTACCTCACCACTGGCTAGGCGGGCGCGTCCACGATTGGCTTCGGTCAACTGGTCAACCACCTGCCATGCATTTTCGTCCTTGCTGGAAACCAGCATATTGACGACGATGCCGCCCATCGCCAGCGGCAGATAGATGTAGCTGGGGTCAGGTTCACCTTCGCCCGCGAACCATGCCAGTACACGGTTGGCATAGTTCACACGCTCACTGTTATCCCCCAGATCTTCCTTCACTTTGGGGTCGATGGTGGAAAAGCCGAGCAAGATGGAGTCGTACAGTGCAGCTTCAAATAAGTATTTCGTGACCAGTTCGCCTTTGGGTAGCATTTCGACATCGGGGTTATGCGCCAGCACCTGACACAACGTTTGGAACCAGCGGCTGTCCTCCATCGAAAAACCCGGTTCAAGTTCTAAGCCTTCATCCAGTGTATAGGTCATCATTTTGGCGATTGCACGGGTTTCGCCGGGGTGCAGCGGCATCCCACGATCAGCGAAGTGTTCTTCAACGGCGGCAATCATCGGTTGGTAGATGGCATTACGGGTCAAACCGCTGGCGATACGGCGGGCATCTTCTATTTTGGCCTCCGCCATTTCGCGTTCTTCCGCCATCTCCTGCATTGTCCACAGGCTTTCATAGCGCGGTTGCAAATCTTGGCCGATGGGGGGTGTTCGCTTGGGCGCGATGTCAAAGTAGGTGGTGATAATTTCCGCCGACTCGTTCCATGTGTGGGCGGAAAAAGCCACCTCGCGCAGCGCTTGGAGTTTAAAGGTCGAGATGCTGAGTACTGACGGTGGCGCACCACCCGCAGGCGGACGCACGGCGCGGCCTTCATTAGGTGTCCGATAGCGGACGGCAACCCGCACCGGAAAGGCGGTTCCCGGCTGGGTGGGCGGCAGCGGAATAATGGGGATACGCAAGACACCGACTTCGCCGGGGCGCATCGATAGCGAGAGTGTTTTTTTCGAGGTGTCGATGACGACCGGATTCCCTTTTTTATCCTGATTTGCCAGTTGCAGACCAACCTTAATTTGCATGGGTTGGTCGACCATATTTTGCAAGATCAAAATGACTTCGACCGGCTGATTGATATACGTTTGTCGGGGGAAAATGCCCAGCGCGACTTGGAGTTTATCCATGCTAATGCGTGCGCCGCCGGTAATTGAACCGAGTACATCAGGGTAAAGCGGTTCTAGTCTGTGTATGGATTCTTGCATCATATCTACGCCCTATAACCAAATTTCTGAAAAGCGCGGTCTACAATTTGTTCCGTGATACTGTACACCATCTCATCTTCAGCACTGACATCAGCATAACGTGATTTAACGTAGCGTGATAGTTCAGTCAACATTTCGCCCACTTTTTCGGTTTTCAAAATGGCGCGGTCATAAATAATCACTCCGCCGAGCAGCAGCGGTAGATAAACATCAGTGAAGCGCATGATGGGTTTGCCGGATTGAAACTTCGCCATCCATTTTTCGATGTAATCAGTTATATCTTCTTCCGACCCCATTTTTTCTCCGGTGCTGGTTGTAATCAACTGGAAGGCGTAGCGCATGGCATCCCGCAGCAGTTCGTCATACACCTGTCCGGCTAAGATGGCCGCCGGTTGCTCCGCTGCGGTGGGGGTGGCGTCAATCGCTTTTAGCATCCCTTGGCACCATGCAGGGAGAATTGGTTTTTCAGTTTCGCCGCGTTGGAAGCGCTTGAGCGCCAGCGAGACATCGTAGTGTTCGTCACCTAAATAGTCGGCAGTGTTTTCTTCCGGTGCGGCCATTTCGAGCATGTACACCAGCAGTTTGGTGATGTAATGGGCTTCTGATGGTTGCAGCGTGTAACCGGCTTGGCGGAAGCGATCTTCTGTGGTCTGGTACAGCGGCGTATAGAGGATGTCCCGCTTGAGTCGCGGCAGGAGAATGGTTTGCAGCGGTTCGGCATAACGGGTTAATAGCAAACGCTCGTCGCGCAGGTCGCTGATCTTCCACAGGCTGACCCATTGAGCTTTGAGATCCACTAACTGACCAATTTGTGCCGAAAGCACATTAAACGGCACTTCGAGAACTGATCCCATAATGCCACGGCGCGAGGTCGAGTACGATAGCTTCTTGAGGTCGTTAATCTTTTCGGCAGATTCGGCGTTCAGGTATTCCGGCTCGACAACCCCGTTTCCGTCATTCGAACGAACGCGCTTCGGTTTATTTCCCTGCGCTTTCACATCCACCGATACACCGATTTTGTAACTGTCGCTAATGGCGGTATCCGGTAGGCAGTTTACAGGCAGTGCCACGTAACCCACTTCGGCAGGACGCAGCCCAACGACGAGGCGTTCGGCTTTAGCGATAAAACGGTTGGGTTTCTTCTTGGCATCCTGCGGAAGCTGTAAGGTCGCCGTGACATCAATATCGACATCGGCGGCATTTTGGATGAGGAGAACGACTTCGAAAGGACGACCGGCACGGACGTTGCGGGGGCGCACAGCCAGCGCGACCTGGGCGACATTCACATTAAACCGCGCCCCTCCGGTAATGCTGCCAAGAATATCAGGGTAATTGGGAGGGCTATCTGCCATACACGCCTCCAGATATAACAATAATGTTATTATACGCGAAATGCGGAATGCGGTAACAAGACCACCCGACTATTGAAGCTTAATGCTCAACTATTCATATTAATTTCATATCCACATGGGCAAAACACGCAGTTATCCTCTATTTATCTCACATCCAATCGCTGTAACGGCGCAGGGCGAAGTTGCTAACATCTTCAGCCATCAAGAAAGCCAGTTCGGTTTCCGCATTCCGTTCCGTTTGCGCCCGCGCGTTATACAACTTCATCAGGGTGTGGATGCGTTCCAGCAGCGGCGGCTCGTTGGGCAGCGGCACGTCATCCGCCACCACCATTCCCGCCAGCACCAATGGTAGATAAACATCGGTAAAGGTTAGCGGGTGGTTGACGCGGCGTAACTGCTGGGCGAGGTAGTCCGTGAATATACGGATGTCATAATTGGTACCAAGCTGGCGCTGGGTTGCCACGCTCATAATATGGAAGCCGTGAACCAGTGCATCCCGCAGCAGGTCGTCATACAAAGCGCCGCTAAACGCCAATATCGGATTTTCGAGCACTTCGGCATCCATACCGATCATATGCAGCAGCCCACGGCACCAGTATGGCAGCGGAATCGGGGTGCCATCGGTCGGCCAACCCGATTTGAGGATGGTCATGATGGTATACATCGCTTCTTCGGGATAGTGGTATATCAGCGGCGGGTGCGGGGCGAGGCTTAGAATATAGACCATCAATTTGGTAATGAAGTGAATTTCAATCGATTTCAGCGGGTAAGCTTTGATAAAGCGTTCCTTCGTTACCGGATACAACGCTTTATAGAGTTCAATCGGTTTAAGTTTCGGCACAACACTGAGTGCTAACGTGCCGCGAAACCGCTCTAGCAGCGGACGGGCATCGCCATCCGCCCCCACCGACCACAAACTGAACCAACCGGCTTTGACATCGTTACGCGGCATCTCTTTAGCGGGTGCAAGCGCAAAATTGGCTTCGAGCATATTACCGAACACACCGCGCTTTTTGACCGAGAAGTTCAGCATTTTGAGGACAATCAGCTTTTGAATAGCTTCTTCGGTTAGCGAGAAATAATAATCAAGGTTGATTTCGTCGGTGGTGTTCACCTGCCGGATAAAGCGCGGCTTACTCGGCCCCTTGACCTGCACATCGACTGCAATCGTGTAATCTTGCGCGATGGCAGTGCGTGGCAGTGTATTGACCGGCATCACCAGATAGCCGACTTCAGCGGGTAGGAGTTTGATTTCCATTTCAGTTTTGGGCGTAGCGAAGTGGCTTTTTTGTCCGGCGGCGTCTTTGAGTGGTAGGTGCAAAGTCGCGGTTATATCAACACTGGCATCCGACATATTTTGTAGCAGCAGGACGACAGCAAACGGCCTGCTAACCCGCGCTACAGGCGGGCGCACAGCCAGCGCGGCTTGTACTACGCCAATGGTCAGGTGCTGATCATCTGTGATATAGCCCAAAATATCAGGGTAATTGGGCACTGGTTTCTGGTCGGTCATAAGCTTAATTCGTTAAAAATTTTGATGGCTAACCTACATCCGAAGATAAGATGCGCCGTTCACATCTACAATTGTACCTGTTAGAAACTCGGCTCCGGCAGATGCTAAGAATAACACAGTGTACGCTACATCGTCCGGTGTAGCCACCCGCCCTAATGGACTCTGAGCGCGGATTGCATCGCCTTCCGGTCCCGCGAGTGTGGCCGCAGCCATATCCGTTTCGACCCAGCCGGGGGCGACCGTGGTGATGAAAATATTGTGCCCACCCAAAGCTTTTGCCAAAGATTGCCCCATCGCGTTCAAACCGGCTTTACTGGCAGCATAGGCAGGCGCGTCTGGCTCGCCACGAAATGCCCCGCGTGAGGAAATGTTGATGATACGCCCACCACCGTGCGCTATCATGTGCTGGGCAGCAAGGTACATGGTGTTGGCAGCGCCGATCAAGTTGGCTTGCAAGGTGTTCATCCAACTCGTTTGCCATTGGTCGTAGCTGACCTTCGCAATCTCATGATATTCATAGATAGCCGCGTTGTTGACCAGCACATGCAGCCCGCCCATCTGCATAATGACGGTTTCGACCATACGCTGCACGGCTGCGGCATCCGCTAAATCAGACTGCACCGTCAAATGCCCGATCCCTGCCAGCGAGGCTAAGGTTTCTTCGGCAGCCTGCGCATTGGTGTTGTAGTGGATGGCAACCCGCCCACCTTTTTCGGCAAACTGCCGGGCAATAGCACGCCCTATACCACGAGAAGCGCCGGTGACGAGGATGATCTGGTTCGAAAAATCCATGACGGCATTGTCCTATTGGTGTGATTAGGGTTATTCCGGTTCGGTGTTTTTGACCGGCTGGGTTTTCTTCTTCGGTTGTTTTTTTGGCGAAGGCATCTCTTCGCTGTCATCTAGGAAGTAGATGTACATGCGCAACTGCCCCAGTCGTACTTCATCAGCATTATTCAGTGCAGTAAGGACTTTGGGCTTGAGCGGGTCGCCGTTGAGATAAGACCCGTTGACACTACCTTGATCTTCTACCCAGAATTGGCTGTCTTTGTGATACAAGATCATATGAATACGCGAGACACCCCAATTGGCGGCATCGTAGCGCGTCAGGTCAACGTGGGACTTGAGGCCGCCCGTGGTGAGTTGCCGTCCGAAGGAAACGGGTTGGTTGGGCAGCACGGCGAGGACAATCGGCGTGTCACTGTGGCCGGCGACGAATAGGACGCAGGTGTTGCGGCGGGTTTCCGGTTGCACAGCCTTGAGTGGCGCTGTGCCGACCAGATGCTTGGTGTACAGGTTCGATTTGCCTGTTTCGTGCTGTACGATCAGCGAGGACATCACATGCTGAAGTTCCTGAGCGCTGACGGGGCGTTCTAGAAAGACTTCGACACCGGCTTTCATAGCCTCGGCACTTTCAGGTGATTTAGCCGCCGTACCGATGACGACCATTGGCGTGGTATTCATCTTCACATCACGGCGGATGTAACGACAGAATTCGAGGCCGCTCATATCCGGCAAAATGGGGTTGACGATAATGGCGCTGGGGCGATTCTGGTTGAAGGCGCGAATGGCTCCGACGACTTCATGGGCGATTTTGGTGGTATAACCCGCTTGCTCCAAAATGAGAGCGATGGCACTGGCGAACTCCTCGTCTTGCTCGACGATTAAGATGAGCTGACCTTTACCCGGATGCGTTTGCTCGACCAGTTGCAGGCTCGGTTGGCGGTGTACGGTACCGCCGTAAGTGGGCGAAAGCACAAAGGTCACATCGAGGCGCAGTAAACCCGCCATGATCTGATCGCCGGAGGAGATGCGATAGGACTCGTCAGCTTTAATACGATTACCGTTGAGCTGTGTACCGTTGCCACTGCCGAGGTCACGGATGAGCAGTCGGTCAGCATCCGGCTCAATGGCGAAGTGCAGCCGCGAGACACCCATCAACTCCGCGTTGTAGGCGGTTAAATCGACATCAGGGCGTTTATCCGTATCACCTTCAACCACACGACCAACATTCATTTTGTTTTCCACACGCAAACGCAGCGGGGATTTCCACAGTGGGTTCGAAAATTCGATGATCCACAAATCGAGTGGGGGTGAAATGGTCATAGTCGCATCCTGCTAAGGCTGTTTAATATATTGGAAGCATCACCAACTGGTGAATATCCATCATTTGATGGAGATGCAATCCGTAGAATGCATCAGGTCTATGTCATCGCAGCACTCTAACATTGTACAGTAAAGGCGCAGGCGGCGAAACGTAAAGCTGATGCACCCCTCGATCCGCCTTAATTGCGCAGGTTTATAATCGGTAGTAAGATTTGGGCAAATAAAGTAATGCCCTCTATTTATGACAGGACGATGTGCGATGACCACAAAACGACCATCTGTTTTCAAAAGATTTTCAACATTGATACTGCTGGTGTTAGTCATCAGTATGCTCGCCCCGACCCTCAGTGTGATGGCTCAGGCGGGTTCGTTGGCGGCTGTCAATACAGGGCGCTTGAATGTGCGCAGCGGCCCCGGTATTCAGTTTAAAGACATCACCAGCATTCCTTATAACACCGAAGTGGTTTTGATCGGGCGTGCGCCGACTGGCGTTTGGGTGCAAATTCAACTCGCGAACGGTCAACAGGGTTGGGTGAATTCGACGCTGCTGCGTACCTACGCGGATTATAAGCTGCTGCCCATCACCTATACCCAGACGACACCACCCCCGACCACGAATGTACCACCGCCGAGTGCGCCACCGGGGACGAGCGTGTACATAGTACGGGCGGGTGATGATCTCAAGACGATTGCAGCCCGTTACGGGACAACATGGCAAATTTTGGCGGCGATTAACAACCTGCCGAACGCCAATGTTATCTATGTAGGGCAGCGCTTGATCATTGGCTACAGCGCACCGGTTCCGCAGCAACCAGCACCTCAGCAGCCTGTTCCCCAACAGCCCGGTATTCATATCGTGCAAGCGGGTGAAACACTGCGTACGATTGGTACCCGCTACGGCGTGGCGTCGGAATTGATTGCCGCAGCGAACGGGATTACCAATGTCAATGTGATCTACGCCGGACAGCGGTTGGTTATTCCGCGCGCGCCCCGTTACTATACGGTACAGGCGGGCGATACGCTGGCGAACATCGCGACCCGCTACGGCGTGACCATCCAAGCGCTGGTGACGGCGAACAATATCACCAACATTAACTTGGTGAAGGTCGGGCAGCAGTTGCTGATCCCCTGATTGGATGATTGATTGAATACCCAAAGGGCTGCCACTGGCAGCCCTTTTTTATTGCACAAAATGCGCAAATTTATGCAGTATTAAGGTATAGCTGAGGTTAAATATGCTGCTGCCGCTTCGAGTGACGCCAGTCGGGCGGTCGGTTGTAATCCCGCCACTGTATCGCGCTTGTTTGCTGATGGGGCATAATCCAACAAAATAGTCTGGCAGCCCGCATTAGAGCCGCATTGTATATCCGTATCTTGGTCGCCGATCATCCAACTCTCGCTCAAATCGATGCCATAGGTATCACGGGCTTTCAACAACGATGCAATCCCCGGCTTCCGGCAGGTGCATACGGTTGTGTAGGCCGGAATAATACCTCTGGGGTGGTGATAGCAATAATAGGCTTCGGTCAGGTTGATCTCGCGGCTGCTCAAGTGTTCAACGAGCCGTGTATGAACCGCCTGTAGATTTTCCAGCGAGGTCTTGCCCTTGGCATAGCTCGGTTGGTTCGATACCAGAAATAGGCTGTAGTCACCTGATATGAGCTGGCGAAGCGCGGCTTCTACCGCAGGTAACAGGGTCAACGCATCAGCCATGCGCGGTGATTCATATTCTTGCGTATCCGCATAATATAGCAGCGCGTTCAGTGTACCGTCACGGTCTAGGAAAACGGCGCGTTTCATGTGAGTGCATTCACCATCAAGTGCCAGATTACTGCCTGCCAGCTTTCCGCGTGGGGGGTAATCCGTTCCTGCGATACGACCGGCACCAGAATACACACATCTGAAAGCTCCCGTGCTTTCCCTCCATCACGGCTGACAATCGAAATGATTTTTGCCCCGGCTTCATGCCCATATTCCATCGCCCGCACCAGATTGAGTGATGTGGTTGCCGAGCCACCGCCGACGGAG
>JAPUDW010000269.1:0-8362 GCA_027492915.1 Bacteroidota bacterium
TTTCGCCTTCGCCCTGATTTTGATTTGGTCTGTTCATATGGCTACCTGACGATTTCTTTTCTTACAACTATTGATACATCGGGTTCTACTGCAAGCATTGGTTTCCACGTCTTTGTTGTATAAATCCCTCGCCTTTTACATGAAAGACGAGGGATTTTTCACGAGTGGGAATGCTTATCTAAGGACTAATTATTGATGATGGCTGGATCGGCTATCAGGCCGGACAAATCAATAATGTCGCCGGTAACCAACTGACGAATACTACGGATCGCTGGTTCAATCGAGTAATCGCGGCGCGCTGGAACATCAATGCGGAATTCTTGCATCATGTAATCCAGTGTCACTGGAGCCGTTTGCTGGGTGCTGCGGTCATTGACTGAACGTAAGGCTAAGGTGACAGGCAATCTCGCGTCAATCGCCCACACCAGTACCACTGCGTACTGGGGTGTTACACCCAGCGTAACAATGTTCGGCGGCGGCACAGGTGTAACAGTCGGGGCGGGGGTTGTGTTACCACTACTGCTAGCTTCTTCCGTTGCCGGTACAGGGGTTGGTGTCGGCAGTTCGCCCAAATAACGACCGTCCAATGGGAACTCGCCTACATGGACGACTAGCGCGTCCTGAATCGTACGCTGTGTCACCAAACGGGGACGCTGGCGTTCCGCTGGCCCGACGATTACGGTACCAATGCTCGACTGGTCAATACGACCACCAATCGGTTCTTGCAGTTGAATACCCGTTTCCGTCCGCGTGAACAGAGTCACGAGGTTCGGCGTAATCGACTGGAATACCTCGTCCACGTCGATGAACAGCATCGAGATAATCACGTCAACATGGTCGCCGTCTTGCAAACCATAGGCGACGCTGGTGATACGATCCATCGGCAGCGATACGGCGACACGGTCGCTCGGCAGTACCGCCGCTGCGTCCGAACCAACCGCCGCAAGGCTCGTCAGATCAGTCACCAGATAGGTTGAAAGGATAGGTTGCTCACGGAAAACATCAGTACGGGCAATCTTTCCCAGTACCTTCTCCAACCCGCCGTCCTGTTCCTTGATCGCATTGAAGGGAACAGTCTCTTCAGGAAGGGTCGCGTAGCCAACAATATTTTCCAGTTCGGGTATCGAATTCGGGAAGCGGTAACCACGAGGCAAGTTTTGCAATGCCTGAACCACACGCACCAAGGGTATCGGCGTTGGTGTGGGTGCTAATGTTGCATCCGGGTTTTGTTGTACAACGTCCCCATTATTAGTTACAACCTGTTCCGGTTGATTTACTGTGGGCAAAATAACCACAACCGCAACAACAGCCAAAAGTACTATTAAACCAATCAGAATGAGTAAGCGACCACGCATGAAGTCCCTCCGTTAGACCTTCGGGTGTCCCACCTGTTTTGGCAAGCGTGCCAGTTGTCAAATGAAACTGCAAAAACTTAAAATGTTACAGCAACATGATTCTAGTGTAGTCGAATAGTGGCGACTGTCAAATAGACTCAAGTACGCAAAAGCTTAAGATATTCCAGTAATTACATCATTTCATCGCTGGTAGGCAGTTCGATGTGTACTCGTGTCCCATCAGTTTCCCCACTCGTCACTGAAAGGGTGCCTCCAACCAATTCAAATTTCTCGCGCAGCGTAATGATGCTTTGTGCACGGGGTTCAATGTGTGATTCATCCCCTGTAAATGCTGCCTGCGCGTCAAACCCACGCCCATTATCGTCAATATCAACCTTTACCCGGTCACTTGCGATATCCAACCGGATCGAAATTTCGCTGGCCGATGCGTAATCACGTGCGTGTCCCATCAATTCCTGCACGCCGCGGAACACCATCACCTCGCGGTGACTTTCCAACCGGCGTTCCTCGCCCATAAAATCAAGTTTTGCATCAATATCATTTTTGTCTTTGAACGAGTCAACATAACGTCGGACGGTGGGGACAACGCCCAGATCATCCAACATCATTGGGCGTAAATCGAAGATAAAGTCACGGACTTTTTGGAAGGTCACGCTGGCGGTCGATTTCAGATTGCCCAGTTCTTCCGCCGCGCGTGCTGGATCACGGTCGAACAAACGCTGGCAAATTTCCGTCTGGAGGATGAAATTGGTGAGCGATTGTGCCGGGCCATCATGCATCAGCCGTGCCAAACGCAGCTTTTCTTCTTCTTGCGCCTGCACAATACGAACGATATTGATCGAAGCAGGTTGGACGCGTGTGGTTACTGGCTCATCACCCGACGTAATTTGGAATCCACCGCCTTGAACCATCGCCAATATTTGCGCGAGGAGCTTCTGCTCCGTTTCAAGAGTGTCGCGGTTCGACTGAAACTTCTCAAGCTGACCACGCATTGTCGTCAGCCGGAAACGTGCATCAATCGCCTCATCATACTTCATCTTAATGTCTTGGCGCGGCACCGTTTCAATGTTGTCCTGTATCGTTCGCAGTTCGGTTGCAATATCCGCGTTCCGCTGCTGTTCACGGTCAACGACCAATTGGGTTTGGTCGATTTGACCCTTAATTTCAGCCAGTTTGTCTTTCAGACGCTTCATTTCTTGCGAAATAGTGTCCATTAATTGGCTTTGTGCATCACTCATCTCTAAAGTCCAATCACTATTGAAAACTAGTTGTTCGTCGTGTTGTTACTTAGCCGTACCCAACCGCGCCGAATGGCGTTTACTGCCGCTTGTGTGCGGTCTTCAACATGCAATTTCTTCAATATCGAGGTCATGTGGTTCTTAACGGTTTGTTGGCTGATATTGAGCTTAACTGCAATTTCTTTATTGCTTAACCCATCCGTCACAAACTGCAAAATTTCCATTTCACGGTGACTTAACGGGATAAAATGCTCATCAGCATCCACGATATACGGGCCGCTCATCGCCGCGACGCTGGACTGTATCCATTCTTCCAATTGGCGCTCATCCATGCGTTCGCCATTAACCACATGCTGACCGTTAGCAACATCCCGAATAACTTGGATCAGTTCATCAGGGGTAATGTCTTTTGAGCAGTAAGCCGCTGCGCTGGAACGCATCGCATGTAAGACCTGTTCTTCATCGTGGTAAGCCGTCAGCATGATGATCGACGTGTTCAGCCGGTCGGCCTTAAGCTGCCGTGCGACCTGCATTCCATTGACAAGCGGGAGGTTAATATCCAGTACCAAAATTTCAGGTTCAAGCTGCCGCACGATTCGTAAGGCATCTTCACCATTTTCTGCGTAACCAATGACATCCAGATCATTCTCTAAACCGAACGCTTGTTGTAGCCCATCCCTGAACATAGGATGATCATCTACGATAACGATAGATATTCTATGCTGTTTACGGTTTTCTTCCCGGTTAATCATTGATGATCCTCATCCTGAGATCGTTAGCTTAGGCTCATACCGACTCTCTGTACGTAACAGGGAGCCGTAATATTCTGCATGGGTTCTGTAATTTGGGCAAGATGTGTTGTGAAAAACGTTATCCGGCAGTATACACCGGAAATGTTATCACCTGCAAGCAAGGTTCATTTAGGCTTGAGGTCAATGAATGTATACGAACATGATGCGTGAAATTTGAGACTTATACCAGTAATATTAAGTGGATCACGGGCTTAGTATTCGGTGAGGATAACTTTTGAAACAAGTTGTAAACGCGAATCTGGTTTATTATCAGTTTGATCAATGGACGGGTGTAAAGCAGGGTATATTTACCCGCCGTGGTGGTATAAGTGCTGCCCCTTGGAACTCGTTAAACCTCGGCGGCAATGTTGGGGATGACCCCGCAGCCGTGCGCCATAACCATGAACTGATCTACAAAGAACTCGACCTGAATGCCAAACAAACCTGCACTGTCTGGCAGGTACACAGCGCCGATGTCATCATTGCTAATGGGCCGGTAGAAGGCCGACGATGGATTGCTCTAGCCGACAGTATGGTGACAGATAAGCCCGATACGCCGCTCTTCATGCGTTTTGCCGATTGCACACCGATCTTGTTCTATGACCCGGTGCAGCAAGTCATTGGTATGGCGCACGGGGGTTGGCGCGGCACAGTGCAGGGTGTTGCCGCTAATACCGTGTGGGCGATGGTGCAAGGTTACGGTTGTAGGCCAGAGGACATTCAAGCCGGCATCGGCCCCGCTATTGGCCCGGACGTATATCAGGTTGGCGAAGAGGTGGTGGCCGCTGTGGGCGATTATTTCGGTACGACGGATGGCCTTATTCGCCGCGACACGAATGATGGCACCGCTTATCTCAATTTATGGGAAGCGAACCGCCGTGATCTTGAACGGGCAGGGGTTCGCCAGATCGAAATTGCTGAAATTTGCACCGCCACTCACACCGACGAGTTTTTCTCGCATCGGGCAGAAAAGGGGCGCACAGGTCGTTTTGGAGCAGTGTTATCACTATGACAATTACCGAAAATATTCAAGGGGTTCGCCAGTCAATTACGGATGCTTGTGCACGGGCAGGTCGTGACCCGAATGCCGTGACCCTCATTGCCGTCAGCAAGACATCGCCCGTCGAGGCCGTATTAGAAGCGGCGGCTGCTGGTGCGCAACATTTTGGCGAAAACCGCGTAGAAGAAGCTGAATGGAAGATACCGGCGGTTGCGGCTCAATTATCTACCACCGTGAACTGGCATATGATAGGACATATTCAAAGTCGCAAGGCGAAGGATGTGGCGCCATTATTTCAGGTCATCCATTCAGTCGATACACTGAAACTGGCGCAAAAGTTCTCGGCGCTCGGCGTTGATAGACAAACACCACTTGACGTGTTGCTCGAAGTCAATGTTTCCGGCGAAGAGGCTAAACACGGTTTTACGGCGTCTAATTGGTCGTCCGATCCGGCGGTGAAAGCCGCTTTCTGGTCAGAGTTTGAGCAAATCGCCGCGTTACCCGGTTTGCGTCTGCGTGGGTTTATGACGATGGCACCCATCGTTGATAACCCTGAACACGCGCGTCCGGTGTTTGCGTCTCTCGCAGAATTGCGCGAGGCAGTCCAAAACGCGTTTAAGATCACGCTTCCTGATCTCAGCATGGGGATGACGGATGATTACCCTGTGGCAATTGAGGAAGGTGCAACGTTAGTTCGCGTCGGTCGTGCCATCTTTGGTGAAAGAAATAAGTAGTGAGGTTCTAGTCTCGTGCTCATCATAAACATCATTGAACTGCTGTTACAATTGTTTAATCTCGCGCTGCTGGCGCGTATTATCCTGAGCTGGTTCCCGAATGTGGATCGCCGTAATCCGGTTATCCAGTTCCTGTTTGACATCACCGAACCTGTGCTGCGTCCTATACGCGAGATGCTGCCATCCAGTGGGATGTTCGACTTCAGCCCTATGATTGTATTTGTGATTATCCAAGTGATCTCGACCGTTTTACGCAATATTCGGTTTTAGGCATCATGCTTTAATAGCTTTTGCGGTAATTTAGCAGTAGAGTTAATACGCAGGCTTTGAGGCGCAATAATTCAAGTCTTATGCTTATTCTGCGACTTTATCTGCGATAATCTATATCAACAGAGCAAAGGATGTAAGATGTCACAGAACCGGAAATTCGAAATTACCGATGCGCGTGGTGGCGCGGCTTTTGCTGTCCGTGTCGTAACCCGTGCGGATGCGTCCGAAATTGTGGGCACACAAGAAGACGGTGCGCTGCGGGTACGTCTGGTTGCCTCTCCCGCTGGCGACCCCGCCGCGAACGAAGAATTAGTAGGCTTATTGGCTAAACATTTACAAGTCGAGCCTAACCGTATTGAAATAGTTGCAGGCGCCAATGGCCGCGATAAAATGATTAGTGTTGAAGGGATTACGACCGCCGATTTGGATGCTCGTTTCGGCGGGCTAAAAGCAGACGACTAAAAGGGGTTTGATGTACAGGTTTTGGTGCATAATGGCTGCGATTGGGGTGTGTTTAGCGTCCGCTTGTACATCGACTGCACCCTTAACCGTCGAGCCAACCCAAACGCTCATCCTCATCACTCCCACGGTAACGCCTGTCCCCCTAACACCAACCCTAACCCTTACTCCACTTCCCCGCGCCGGCGATCTTCCCACTGCAACACCTTTCACAGCCGGTGCAGAGGACGACTTTTCGCCGGATGATGACCCTGTAGCTGGTGAATTGGTCGCACTCGCGCAGCGCCGTGTTGCCGAAGAATTGAATCTACCCGTTCGCCGTGTCGAAGTTGTTGAAGTCCAATCGGTTACTTGGTTGGAAACCAGCTTAGGCTGCCCGACGCAAGATGTTACCTATCCTGAACAAGAAGTGGATGGTTATCGAATCGTCCTTAGTGCCAACGATGAGCAGTACATCTTTCACACCGACTTTGACCGCGTTGTCGCTTGCGACGCCGCCAACGAAAACCTTCCTCCATCTGCCAGCGACTAACGCATTTATTGCACAATTTGCCGATTTTCCGCCGAATTGACTGGCGGATGGCTCGGCTGATGCTGCTGAGTTGACATTTTGTGTCGGCGGGTTGCTCGGTCACGTCCGCCGAAATGGCACCGTCGCCGCGAAATGCTCCCGTGTGTCTGCCGCGTCGTAAATGTCAGTGTGCCGCTGTTGTCGTTGCTGCAAAACCGTCAGGCATTACGCTCTATTGAAAGTGCGTTCGGTCGTTTATGGGTAAGCACATTGATATGCCAAGTGGCTCCAATCATAATCAAGTTTATTTTAGAACAAAAATTCAATTACTGTCAAGTGAATTAGGTTCGATTTTTCTAACTTTTGTGCATCATGCAAACAAGAAGCCTACACTTCTTCAAGCGTAGGCTTTCGCTTTTTATCTATAGACTAACCACTAAAGACTACCGACTTTTACACCGGCGTTGGCAGCGGCAGCCCCGTTTGCGTTTGAATATCCGCCAATGATCGGTAGGCTGCGTCGCGCACATCTGCTTTCTTATCGTTCAGCGCACCGTATAGGTCTTTTGCCATCGTCAATTCGCCGAGCTGTCCGATGTTCCGCGCCGCCAAACTCCGAATCAGGTCGTCGCCTTCGCGCAACGCCTTCATCAAAATCTCAGCAGCACCCGCCCCCGGCTCGATGTTTTCCTGCCGCTTGGTCGCCCATTCGTTCAGCCACGTAATCGCTTCCGGCGGTGGATACCCGTGCGGGCCGTTACCTTTACCGTAGCGCATCTCTTGGAAGGCCAACTGCGCCGCCGACCGCACATACCATTGCGAATCTTCGAGGAATGCTCGGTAAATCGCCAGAACCGCCCAATCGGATTTGAGCCGCTTGATACCGAATACTGCCGCCCGCCGCACGATCATCTCATCGTCTTGTATCGCATCATACAGCGTTGGAAACCCTTCAACTGGAATGTCGGCTAGCGTTTCAGCAACCGCCTGCCGTAGCGACTCGGAACCTTCGGTCAAGGCGTCTACCAGCGCGGTGAGGGCTTCTTCGTTGCGGATTGCACCCAGCGCCAACGCCGCCGCGATTTGCACATCGTTCCCGCCGTCCTTGAGCAGCGGGGCAACAATCGATGCCGCTTCTGGCGTACCGATTGCCCCCAGACACAAACACGCCAACTGGCGAATTTGCGCTACTATACTCTTAGTCGCCTGTGCAAAAACTTCGACAACTTCAGGATCGTTGATAACCAGTAGTGCCGCCGCTGCTCGTTCCCGCAGCAGTGGGAATTGGTTTGGCGCACTGAACACCTTACCTAGATACTTGATATATGAATCGCGCCATGCCACATCTTCCGGTGAATAACGCAGCCAGTGGGCAATCTCCATAATGTTGCTTTGCATGACATCGGTTGGGCTGCTCATGCGTGCGCTGACGATTGCATCCAGCGGCACCTGCGCGGCGCTGAAAGTAATGGCTTTGCGCCATGCTGGATTCGCTATTTTCTCGCCGAGTTTTTCTTCACCCGTCTCGTGCAAACTCAAGCTGGCGAAGTAGGCTGCCAGTTCGGGATGGCGGAAGCGGTAACGCCCGCGCTTGTAGCGCACCAGTAAACCGGATTTGCGTAACACCGCCATAAACTTGTCAGCCGGATTAGTTTTCTTCTCAGCTTTCTTCGGATCAACTTTGGCTGGTTGTGCCTCGGTTGGGCTTAAATCTGCCAGCGCTAACTCATCCTCGCCTAAGATGTCATTCGCTGTGGCTGGAATAGAAGGGGCAGGTTGGTCATCGAGCAGAGTTGTCAGCCGTACACGGGTGATATACCCCTCGTCCAATTGCAGCACCGCCGCTTTAACGAGGTATTCGGTCAGCTTTTCATCTTTGTAGTCGGCGGGTATATAACGCGTCACCAAACGGTTGATCCACTCGTCGAAGCCGTTAATCTCCATACCGCCTGAAAAGTGGCTCCACGTTTTTAAGGTCAGTTCAAGCGGTGCTAAGGTGCGGAG
>JAPUDW010000269.1:8372-10240 GCA_027492915.1 Bacteroidota bacterium
TTCTTGACCAGAGTCACCAAATCTTCGTCTGGTGCCTGTGCGCCGATGCGTCGTTTGGTGGTTTTCGTCCAGTTTACCGCCCAATTGTCGACATATTGGGCGCGGTCAATATCGCTCCAAGGACGGAGATAAACAGGCGTTAACCCGATTTCTTGGGTCAATACGCCGTGGTGTTCCGGCGCACCCGTAATAATAAAAAAGTTCTCGCGGTAATGGGTGATGAGCGCTTTCAACCAATCAAGCTGTTCCCCATGTTCGTCCGGCGTCAGTTCGTCGTAACCGTCGATCAGCAGCAAAACTTGCCCCTGCTTAAGGCGTGTATATAAATTCCCCGGCGTTGTGCTGGCGGCAATCCGCCCAAGCTGGCGTTGAACGGCACGTACCAGCGGCTCCGCAGGGTCAATCTCAGAACCATAGGTCGCTACGTCAGCTTGAATATCCGAGAGATGTACATACACGGGCATCAAACGGTTAAAGAGAGGGATGCCGGTTTCGTTCTGTGTATCGAGCGCCATCCCGCGTTCTTCCGCTAGCCGTTCTTTCGCCCGTTGTTCCAGCAGCACCCGTTCTTTGATGCGTACGGCACGCTTCTTGTCATCCAGCGCGGCTTCTTCCGCATCCAACTGCTGCTGAACACTGTCCACAGGCTTTTTAAACTGTGTGCGTCCCAGCGCTCGCAGGATGATACTCATCAGAGCGGTCGTGCGCCCGCTGCCCACCGACCCTAGTAATGCTAATGCATGGTCTCCAGTGCCGAGTTCGTCAATCGACAGTGTGTGGAGGTTATACGGCGCTTGCAAAATTGGTAGGTCAGGCGTGTGAGGCACGACATGGAATACACTGTGGGTGACAATATCTTCCGCAGGCGCGGCTAGGGGAGGGGCAGTTAAGAAGCGCGGCTCGATCAAGATGTCAGCAAGGTTGACCGTATTCCCAAGCAGATGGTTGCGCTGTACCATCCACACCAGATCGTTAATGTAACGCGAGTCCGAGCTTTGGGTCGCATAACTCTGGGCGCTGCTGGCCTGCTGGTTAACCGACCGTATCGCGCTGCCGATGAGATGCCGCGCACGGTAAACCCCGTAAGCGGATGCCCATCCCGCCACTAACCCTATTCCGAAATTCTGAACATCGAATCCCATCTCCGCTCCCCCATGTGTTTAGCCAGCACGGTTGATCAGTATGCGCCCACAACTTGAACAGTAAGTCAAACCCTCGGCCTTACGTACCTCTTGAATAACATTCATGTTTTGCTGTACGCGGCAAACCGAACAACTCTGGTTGTTCAGCACGGCGACAGCATGGTTGTTTTTGGTGCGGCGCAGGTTGTTATAAACCCGCAGCGTTTCGGTTTCGATAGTCGGCACCAGTTGTTCGCGCGTTTTGAGTAAGGCGCTTCCCTCGGATTTCAACCGTTTCTGTTCCTCAATCAAGCTCTGGTTTGCCAATTCGAATTGTGCGCGTAACGTTTCCAGCTTGGCAGTACTCTCTTTTAGAGCAGCATCGGCGCTGTCCACATCCATCATCGTTTCCAGCAGCGTATCTTCAAGTTCTTGATTACGCTTTTTCAATGACTGGATTTCGTGCTGCATATCTTGAAGTTCTTTGGGGTTTTTCACGCGTCCGCTGTACAAGTTTTCATCCGTGTCGCGCACTTTGGTAGTGTTGGTCTGGATTTCCTGCTCCAGCTTGCGTACCTTCGCTTGCAGCGGTGTTAATGCTTGTTGGTCATTGGTAACCTGCTGCTGGGCTTCGGTCAGCGCTTTATTATCTGCGAGCTGGGCAGAGATTTCTTCCAGCCGTTTGTGCTTTTGTTGCACATTGAGATCAATTTCTTGGAGGCGGTAAAGTTCGGACGCTTGTATCAT
>JAPUDW010000270.1 GCA_027492915.1 Bacteroidota bacterium
AGTGTGGTGCTATCCCAAGATCACATAAAAACGATTGTAGCACAAAAATTCTGATTTGATGGTTCGAGTTTTCAAACCTTTGTATAGGAGACCCCTTTTCCCGCGTCGCAGCCGCATTCACAGGAGACATCGCATCATGCACGGGAGGGTCTCAGCCCCTCCCCTACGAGAAGAAGATGTTTGGGGTTGGTGGTACGGAGGAGGCATCCACAGGCGGCGCACCGCCGCCCACAAAATTCCAATTCGATCTTTTAAACAGGCCATGAGACCATTCCCTATGAGAAGAAGATGATTGTGGTCGGTGATGCAGAGGGCGCAAGCCTTGCGCCCCTACGATTATTTGGTATGGGATAGGTTAATTCTATATCCCATAGGCGCGGGCGGGATTGGTGACGGTGAGCATGTGAATGTCGGCATCGGTGGCGCCGCGTGAACGCAGCGCGGGAATGAAGCTGTCGATCAAGGCTGTGTAGCCGCGATAACCCTGCGGCTGCGGTACACCGCTGGGAGAGCCGACTTCGTACCAACCGGCATCATGCGAAAGCAGCACTTGATTGCCATAACCGGCTTCGAGCAGATTGAGTGTGAAATCGAGCATCTTCTGATCGAGGTCGTTATTCGCGCCAATCGCATCAAACTCGACCCACGCGCCACGTTTGGCGGCTTCAATATGGATGCTCGTATCCGATTCGGTTTGGGCATGTATCCAGATGAAGCGGTTAAGGTTTTGCCCTGCGGCTTCGAGAATGCTCATTTCTTCGCGGGCTGCCCTGCCGCCGATGGTGTGGCTGCCGATGATTGCGCCAGTCGCCTTGCTGGCAATCGCGGCGGCGCGGAGGTTGCGGGCTTCGATGGTCTTTGGCCCATCATCGACCAGCGCGACTTTGATAAAACCGGCTTTGCTATCTGTGCCTTCCATGCCTTCGGTGAGTTCGGTAATCCAGTGTTCGGCGAGGGCTTCCGGGCTGATGTCGAGCCAGTTGGTTGGGATAAAACCTTCTTTATACACGCCGGTTGGCACGACGATATGGATGGGGGTGAGGTTGGCGACATGGCGCAGGGCGGTGATGTTGCGCCCGACACCCCACGGCGCACAATCGACAAAGGCCGTAACCCCTCTGGCTTCGATCTCATCCAGATAAGGTTTAACTAGCCCCGCGACTGCCTGCGGTGTGCCTTCGCCATAGCCGGGGGCGAGGGGGCCGCGCAGATCAACAAATAGGTGTTCGTGCGGCAGGATGAAACCTAATTGTTCGGTCGGTATGTCACCTTTGATGGTTCTTAAGACTGTCATTTTTTTGTTTCCTTTTTAAGCCGCATAGTTAAAAGTGTTTGTGTTAATTATTCCTGTTTTGAACACAAACACAACATCATCCGTAAAGAGGAATATGAAGGCATGTAAACAGGAGAACGGCCATGAAGATTCCTACATATTCCTCGCACGAGTTTCCGATTAGCCCGTTGGAAAAGCTGACGGTTGATGAACGCTTTCCGGCAGATGGTCTCGAAGAACTGGTTATCAACGCCCAAACGCTGGGTAACTTGATTGTTTACTTTGATGCTATTGATGAAGCGCGGGTGCTGGCGGTGGGTGAGGCGCACCTGCTGCCTGACCGTATCGAACGGGTGAACAACCGCCTGTTCATTACGGCAAACAATATGACCAAGTTCTTTCAAAAAGGGCAGGCTGAGAAGATACGCATTGAAGTGCATGTTCCGGCGGCGATCACCGTGCGCGTGCAATTCGGGGCGGGTGTGCTGCGGTTGGCTGGCGGCGAAGGCAAATTGACGGTTGATGGCGGCGTGGGTGAAATTACCGGCTACAGCCATTCACGCGATGTAAATGTGAAGCTGAGTGCGGGGAATTTGGCGCTGCATAACCTGCACGGGCATGCGGTGATTAAGCTGCATGTAGGGGCGATTACTTTAGATTGGTCGGAACTGAGCGGCGACGAGCAGGTCACGGCGAAGTGTAATCTGGGGAGTGTCGATTTACACCTGCCACCAGCGATTGGTGTCAAAGAAGAAAAGGGCGGGTTGTTCCTGCGCAAGACGGTTGAAGTGCCGTACAGCACGCATATAACGGCGGAAGTGAGTTTAGGTGGGTTGGACATACAGCCGAACAAGCCGAGGCCTGTGAGCGCGTAAATAGATATAACAAGGGTATAAGGGGTTGCCGGCAACCCCCAGCAACGTTTAACCTATTTTTGCAGGTGACAGATTAGGGCGGGGGTGGTTGAACCTTTTCGGCGTATTTGGGGAATACCAGCGGGTCGGGTAAGGCGTCCAAGACGGTGGTACTCATCAGCGCGTTATTGACCCACAACTCGTCCAAGATTTCGGGCAGGGCTTTACGGATAGCTTCGGCCTGTGAGCGCGGGCAGCTAATGTTGATAGCGACAAGCTGGGCTTGATCTTCCATCATGACTGCCATCACCAACGACACATTTTTATTTTTATCATTCAGCAAATAATAGGCGGCGTCCTTACCATCCCATGTAAAGGTTTCGGGGTGGCTGACGGCGGAGTCGCCGATCATTGAGGGCTGCGTCACAATGCGTTCGAGGATACTCTGTGCCGGATGGTCATCGGTGGTGACATCCAGAGGGAAGCTGCTGATCGAATGCACGAATACATAAATTTGCATCCCCAAGAGTTTGCCACTGTTATGCATCGAGCCGCGCTGTTCGGCAATCAGGATGCCGCCATCCATTTTACGTCCGTTCCAGCCGTCGGGTATGCCCAGCGCGATTTGTACACCACTTAAATTCGCGCTAATGGTTTTTACTGTCGGAGAGGTGGAATTTGTGGGGGTTGCTAACAAACTTTCGGATGTTTCGCTGGTGCGGTCGCAGCCCACAATCCCAAAACCAATACCCAGATATAGGCTTAAAGTGAATAATTTCCGTAAAACTTGGTACAGCACAAGCACTCTCGCTCAATGAATAGTTCTATGACATCTCAATATAGTTGAGTATACGCCACTGCAATAGGCAGTATCTGAAGAAATGCTGAGTGATTCCTCAGAAAGCATCTATGGTTAAAATGATGGATAAAAACAGGATTATGCCCTGAAACCTGCCTGTCGCAAGTAGTCTATTGCGGCTGGTAAATCGGCCATGATTTGTCGTGCGGACTCGGCATTCTTTCCCGGCTGACCGCATTCCAGCGCCACCCAACCGCTGTAGCCGACTTCATTTAAGACCGCACCCAAAGCGGCGAAGTCGATCATCCCCTGACCGGGTAAGCGGCGGTTGTTATCGGCAAGGTGGATGTAGCCTAAGTCATTGGCATATTGGCGGAGCGCAGCCACGCTATCCTGTTCTTCCATCGCCATGTGGAACACATCAGCGTTCACCTTGATATGCGGGTGATCTTTAATCTTACGCCGGACTTTGATGACATCGGCGAGTGTGTTCAGAAAGAGAGTTTCGTAGCGGTTAATTGGCTCGATATAGAGGTCGATGCCGATGGCGTAGACGTAATCGGACAGGGTGCGCAGATGGTTGTGGAGCATCTCATACTCTAGCTGCTCGACAGATTTGTAGGGGGTAAGGTCGGGCAAGGTTGGTTCGGCGAAATGCGGCACGAGAATGACACCTGACGCGCCCAAGTCTACGCCATCCACAACCGATTGGCGGAAGGCTGCCAGCGCCCGTTCGCGTTCGGCGCGGTCGGGGTCGAGCAAACGGCCCTGATTGCCGTGGTTCACGGCTGAAATCGCCACGCCTGTTTGCTCGGCGGCCTCGGCCAATTCTGGCACGCGAACGGTCAAGCCAGTGCCCCAGACTTCGACCCCCTCAAAGCCCAGCGCACGGGCGTTTTCAAAACGCTCCAAAGCTGTTTTGCCCGCCAGCATGTCCTCTTGAATAGCCAACCGCATACGCCATATCCTTCATCAACCCCAGTTTATAGATGCTAGTGTATCGCTGTGGGCGGGGCATTTCCAGCCGCGTTTTAGTCGGCGGTTTGCAGTGCCAACTTCCTCAGGCGTGCCGGACTGCTGATGGTCAACGACAGACCAACGGCGATGATGCCCATTACAGCGGCAGATATAAAGATCAGGTGGTAATCGCCGAGTAAGTCGCGGAAGAAGCCGCCAGCATAGGAGGCGATACCCGCGCCGATCATGTGTGAACAGAAGATCCAGCCGTAGAGTGAACCGAGTGACCCGCGACCAAAGCGCTGCGCGGTGAGGTTGACCGTTGGCGGCACGGTTGCTACCCAATCCAGCCCATAAACCACCGAGAATAAAAGCATCCCGTGCATTTCCAGAATGAAGGGTAGAGCGGCCAACGACATGGCACGCAGCCCGTAATAGGTTGCCAGCAGCTTGCGGTTGTCGTAGCGTTCACTTAGCCAGCCGGACGCCAGTGTTCCGGCGATATTCATGACACCCATGAGTGCCAGCGCGCCGGCAATATCACCTTCGACAAAGCCGTGTTCGAGGGTGTGGGGCAGCAGGTGGGTTTGGATGAGGCCGTTGGTGGTGTAGCCGCAGACGAAGAAACTGCTCGCCAGCAGCCAGAAGTCGCGGGTGCGTACGGCATCGCGCAGGCTGGTAGAGCGCATATTCGTTTGAGCGGTGGTGACGGAGGCCTGCCCGACAGCTTGCAAACCCATGTCTTCGGGACGGTTACGCATGAACAGCACGGCGATGACCAGTGCTACGGCGGTCGCTGCTGCCAGCACAAGGACGACCGAGCGCCAACCGTAAGCGGCGGGTGCAGCCACGAGGGCGTGGGGGAGCGCGTACGCCTGCCCGACAAGCGCGGTGTGCCACATGGTTCCCCACCTATTCTGGCTGCTGGCTAAGCCGATGAGGCTAGGGACGAAAATGAGCTGACCGGCTGCCGCTGCCGCACCGAATAAGCCAATTGTGAGGCCACGATACTTATTAAACCAGCGTACGGCTACCGTTGCGCCGAGTGTTCCGGCGACCGCGCCCGTGCCGATGCCGACGACCAAGCCCCACAGGATATGCAACTGCCACATCTCGCGCATTTGGATGAGCGGGAATAAGCCAACGGCGATTAAGGCCAAGCCGCCGATCATGACACGGCGTGGGCCGAGCTTGTCGATTAACGTGCCGCCGAGGGGTGCGCCGAAGCCGAACGCGAAAAGGCTGACGGCGATGGCGAGCGAGATGCTGCTGCGGCTCCAACCGAACTCGGTTTCCAGCGGGCGAATGATGACTGAAGGCGCGGTGCGTACCCCCGCCGAGGTGAGCAGCGCGACAAAGGTTACGGCGACTACGATCCAAGCGTAATTTGATTTTAAAATGCGCGGCATCATGTGTCCTTCAAATAAACCTATTTTTACGGTAATGCCTTTACCATATGCACAAAGGTCGGTTCGGTGTAGCCGGGGTGATAGTCATAGGTGGTCAGCACGTACCCCATGCGTTCAAAGAAGGCGCGATTTTTGGGCAGCGCGGTTCGCACTGAGAGTGTTACGCTACTGTAGCCAACCGACAGTGCTTTGGCCTCGACCGCTTCGACCAACGCCAGCGCTAAACCCTGCTGGCGGAATTTGGGCAGCACCGCCAGCCGTCCCAAGTACATTTGGTCGGCGCTAGTGGGATAGTACAGAACGCACCCTGCTGCTTCTCCAACCGCCATCGCCAAAATACCGCCGCCTTGTTCCAGCTTGGCGCGGATTTTATCCGGCGATTCGTCATGTGCGCCGGAGGGCGGCATGATCTTGCCGCGCTGGTCTTCAAAGGCGGTCGTAATCAAGTAAGTTAAGAGGACGGCATCTTCCATCCCCGCGTCGTGCAACTGGAAATCGCTCATAGGCCAAATTATATGGAATAGATAAGATCATTCATTCCATTATAAGTGGCCTGTGATGCAAGACAAAGCCCACGCAAGGCCATCGGAAATAGGAATTAAAAGGCAAGTCCGCGCGACTTGCCTTTTAATGTAAATCGTAATAGGCAACCGAGTGGTTAGTCTATTTTTCTTTCGTGTCGTCAACGGTGCTGACGGTTACCGATATGGCAGGTTTTTCAGTTTTGGCAGGGGTTTCCAGCTTCATGATGACCATGCCTAAGGGTGGGATGGTGAGGTCGAGGCTGTGCGGCCATTCGCGCCATGCATCCGGCTTACTGGCGACACCGCCGTGATTACCCATATTTGCACCGCCATAAACCGTGGCATCACTGTTCAATACTTCTTTGTAGTAGCCTTCGGTTGGCACACCTACGCGGTAATTGTGGCGTGGTACGGGTGTAAAGTTAATGGCGATAACCACAAAGTCGCTTTTATCTTTGGCAAAACGCATGTAGGTGAAGGTGCTTTGATCAGCGTCGTTGGCATCAATCCACTGGTAGCCCTGCCAATCGAGGTCACGTTCGTAAAGAGCAGGTTGGTTCTTGTAGAAGTGGTTGAGGTCGCGCATCCAGTTGAGCATCCCTTGATGGGTGGGTAGCTGCAATAAGTCCCAATCAAGGCCGCGCTTTTCGCTCCACTCATTCCACTGCCCAAACTCCTGCCCCATGAAGTTCAGCTTCTTGCCGCTGTGGGTGTATTGATAACCGAAGGTGAGGCGCACAGTGGCGAACTTTTGCCACCAGTCACCAGCGGCTTTGGTCATTAACGAGCCTTTGAGATGGACGACCTCATCATGCGAAAGGGCGAGGACATAATTTTCGTTGAAGGCGTAAAACATGCTGAAGGTAATCAGTGTGTGGTTGTAGCGTCGGAACAGCGGGTCGAGCTTGATGTACTTGAGTGTATCGTGCATCCAGCCCATGTCCCACTTAAATGTGAAGCCCAAGCCGCCGATGTATACAGGACGCGACACCATCGGCCATGAGGTGCTTTCCTCGGCGATGGTCATGGCACCGGGACATTCGGCATGTATGACGGTGTTGACCTCGCGCACGAACTCAATCGCTTCAAGGTTTTCTGGCCCACCGTATTTGTTGGGAACCCACTCCCCATGCTTTCGCGAAAAGTCGAGGCGAATCATGCTGGTTACTGCATCCACGCGCAGACCATCGCAGTGGAAATGCTTGAGCCAGAATAGGGCGCTGCTGATGAGGAAGTTGCGGACTTCGTTGCGCCCGTAGTTAAAAATGAGCGTTCCCCAATCGGGGTGTTCGCGCTGCATCGCGTTTTCGTGCTCATACAGGTGGGTACCATCGAAATAATTGAGGCCGTGTCCATCTTTAGGAAAGTGCGCTGGAACCCAATCCAGAATGATTCCGATATCGTTCTGGTGGCAGGTGTCGACAAAGTACATAAAATCTTTAGGCGTGCCAAAGCGGCTGGTCGGCGCGTAATAGCCGGTAACGAGGTAGCCCCACGAGGCGTCGTCAGGGTGTTCCATCAAGCCCATCAACTCAATGTGCGTGTAGCCCATATCCTTGACGTAGCTCACTAATTCATCCGCCATTTCGCGGTAGGTCATAAAGCGGTTTTCTTCTTTACGCCGCCATGAGCCGGGATGCACTTCATAAATTGACATGGGTGAATTGAGGTGGTCACGTTCTGCCCGCTTTTCCATCCACGCTGCATCGTGCCATTCATAGCCGTTAATATCAGCGACGACCGAGGCGTTATTCGGGCGCTTTTCGTTGTAGAAACCATACGGATCAGACTTTTCGATCTGAAAGTCATTGAAGCGGCTCTTAATGTGGTAACGATAGATCGCGCCTTCACCTAAACCGGGGATGAACAGTTCCCATATGCCGCTGTCGGCCACGGGCTGCATGGGATGTACGCGGGCATCCCACTCGTTGAAGCCGCCAATCACACTGACGCGCAGCGCATTGGGTGCCCACAGTGCGAAGTGTACCCCTGATACGCCTTCGAGCGTCATGAGATGTGCGCCGAACTTCTCGTAGCTGTAGAGATGCTTACCTTCGCGGAGCAGGTACACGTCAAATTCGGTGAGTTGGGAGGGGAAAGCGTAGGGATCACCCAGTACTTCTTCGCGACCGTTAAAGGTGATGGATTCGAACTGGTAAGTGCCGGGTTTCCATTCACCGGCGATAGTTACCTCGAACAACCCTTCGTCGCGGATACGGGTCATGCCTACTTTCTCATCTTTGCCCGTTTTTACCAATGATAGACTGCTGGCGTTGGGGCGCATGGCGCGGATGGTGGTTTTGCCGCCATCGACCATATGCGGGCCGAGGATGTCCCCCGGATTACCGTGATAACCATTCACGAGTGCCGTCACCGCTTCGAATGAGATCTCGCTTGGCATGACATTTCACCTCGACAGATGATTAAGATAAATGTTTGAGTCGATTGTAGAGGATAATATGGCTTAGGGCGAATAGCCTTTAGTGTATGCTCATGCAATTTGTACTAAAAACAACAGCGCGGGTGTCTATTTGAACACCCGCGCTGCTGAAATGGTTAACGATTGGTTGATGAGCGGAACTTATTGGACAATCGGCACGGCGTTGATGTCGCCTTCGACAACACGGAACCACGATGCAGCGACCCAACCGGTTGTGCCTTTCCAGACAACCTGATACCAATCGCCGAGACTGGTACGCCCGATAACCGCCACCGCACCACCCCATGTGATGCGTCCGATTTGCTGCGAACGCACATCGGGCTGTGCTCGCAGGCGGATTGTGCCGACGGACTGCGCCACGATACCACTGATCGCTGCTGGATTACTGCCCAGTACGAAGTCGCTGACAATCGGCGCGTTAAATTCGTTGGTGTTGAAGTACAGGTAGTAACCGAGCGCCCAACCCTGCTTGCCGCTAAGCTGAAGCAAGAACCAGCGTGCGTTTTCATCACGCCCGACGACTTGATAGGTTTGACCCCGCAGTACGCTGCCGATGCGGTCAGCAAAAGCCGACGGCCCACCGCGTACATTCAGGACAGGGGCACGGATGACGGTCGCCGTCAATGCGCCGGAGGGGATGGCGGGCAAACCGGTTGGCACGGGTGTATTGGTCGGGCCAGCGGTGGGCGATGGGCCAGCCGTCACAGCGGCACCCGTCAAACCCCACTGGAATTGCAAAATCGCCTGATCGATGCCTTCGAAGTATTCAACCGTTAATGTGTGCGGGCCTGCGTTTAAGCTGACGCTAAAGGTGTTTTGGGTCAGCACACGTCCGACGAACTGATCAAGGACAACAGCACCGTCGATATACACGCGGATACCATCATCCGAGGCAGCGGTGAAGGTGTAGGTGCCGCCGGAGAAGTTTTGCACCGAGGTAAAACGTGCCGAGAAATTATCTGCCGGTATACCGGGGACAGCTACGCCGTTCACGACCGGTTGACCGGTTCCCCAGTTGAAGTTCAAGCCTTGAATATTACTGACCGGCACACCGGTTCCAGTGAGGTTATTGGTGGGGAAGAAGGTGCCTGACCAGTTGGTGCCGAAGTCTTGTGCTTGAATCGAGCTGAAGGTCGAACTGAAAACCAGCACGACGACTAACAGGATAACGCTAAAGACGGTCGCTCGTTTTTTATTCATTAATGCCTCCAATAAGGGCGTGTTGGCAGTGTGCTACCCATCCAAAAGCAAAACAATATGCCCTTAGTATATCCATAATCCGTTTTCCGCGCAGATGACTTCGGTATGAGTTGGGTAATCAGTGGTTATATTAGAGCGGGTGTCATGGTTAACTATTGCCGTTTGGCGCATGATGTACAATCATAGCGTTACTAATGAATGGCTTGAACCGAAGGAATCGCCCTTATGCAAACTTTGCACCAGCCAAAGACCACCCGTAACGTAAACCCCGATTTAACCTTGAGCGTCGTTATTCCCTGCTTTAATGAAGTACATTCGATTGAAGAAGTGCTTAACCGTGTCGAGGCCGTTGGAATCGCGGATGAAATCATTATTGTGGATGATGGTTCAACCGATGGGACGCGAGATATTCTGGCGCAAATCGAAGCTGAAGGCCGTGCTAACGTGCGCATTTATTACCACGATCATAATCAGGGTAAAGGTGCGGCAGTAGTGACGGGTTTTGGCAAGGCCACCTGTGATGTCTTTCTGATTCAAGATGCTGACTTTGAATATGACCCGCGCGAATACCCGACGCTGCTCAAGCCGATTGAAGAGGGTATCGCGACGGTGGTCTATGGCTCGCGCTTTTTGGGTGGGCCGCGTAAGGCTATGAACTTCTGGAATATGGTTGCCAACCGTGGGCTGACGCTGGCTACCAATATTCTTTATAACGCTATCCTGAGCGATATGGAAACCTGTTATAAGGTGTTCCGTGCCGAGGTTGTACAGGGTATGTTGATA
>JAPUDW010000271.1:0-23685 GCA_027492915.1 Bacteroidota bacterium
AGCAGTTCCCTGACTACATGTTCTCGCAAAGTCAGGCGCAGCTCTATCAATACACCGAACAAAATTATCCGCATATCTTTCAACAGATTAAAGAACGTGTTGCCGAAGGTCGCTGGGAGGTGATGGGCGGTACATGGGTTGAGCCGGATTGTAATGCCATTGGCGCAGAGTCGTTTGCCCGTCAATTCTTGTTGGGTCGGGCTTATTTCCGTAAACATTTTGGTGATGTTGATACGCCGGTGCTGTGGCTGCCGGATACGTTTGGTTACAGTTGGGCGCTTCCCCAACTGATTAAAGAAGCAGGGATGAAATATTTCATCACGCACAAGATGAGTTGGAACCAGTATAACCACATGCCCGACCAAATTTTGTGGTGGCAGGGGTTAGATGGTACGCGCGTATTAACCCACTTCCTAACCACGCCTGCCGGTGATGAATATCTGCCCCATGCGACCACCTACAACGGCAAGGCTTCGCCCGAAGAAATATTCGGTACATGGCGTAACTTCCGCCAGAAGGCTACGCACAGCGAGTTGATTACTGCCTATGGTTATGGTGATGGGGGTGGCGGCCCAACCCGTGAAATGCTCGAAAATATCGAACATCTGAACAATCATGCCGGTGCGCCGCGTGTCCGTACTGGAACGATCAATGAGTTTATGGAACGTATTGATGGCGAAATCGCTGACCAGCTTCCTGTTTGGAACGGCGAGTTCTATTTTGAGTATCATCGCGGAACTTATACCAGCCAAGCTCGAAACAAGCGCAATAACCGCAAGAGCGAAGTCCTGCTGCACGATGGCGAATTTTTAGCGGCGTGGGCAACCCTTTTAACCGGTGCTGCATATCCGACGGAAACAGTTGCGAAAGCGTGGGAACTGATCTGCCTCAACCAATTCCATGACATTCTACCGGGGTCGTCCATCGGTGAAGTCTATGTAGATAGCGATTGTGATTATGAAATTATTCGCGGTTTAGGTGAGCAGGTGCTTGAGGATGCGATTAGCTCACTTGGTGCTGCACTGCCAGCTAACAGCAGTATTTTGGTGGCTAACCCGACCTCATTTGGAGGGCGACAAATCGGCTTGTTGAGAGATGCTTTGAGCGTTGATACTCATTTGGTTGATGTGCAGGGAAATGCCCTTGCCACCCAATCAGTTGCCAATGGGACATTGGTCGAAATTCCCAACCTTGCGCCTTACAGCTTACTCGGATTGCAGGAAGTCAGCGGTCAATCCGGTACTCAGGACACAGGTTTATCTGTCAACCAGAATAGTGATGGTGTTGTGCTGGAAAATGCGCTTATTCGTGTCGAATTAGAGCCATCCGGCGACATTAGGCGCATCTATGACAAACAGGCAGAGCGCGAGGTGATGCTGCCCAATACCCGCGCCAACGTATTGCTGGCTTTTGAAGACCGCCCGATGAATTACGATGCATGGGACATCGACATTTTCTACGAAGACCGCACCGAGAAAATCGGGGACGTGGAAAGTATTACTGTTTTAGAGCAAGGCCCGTTACGTGCTGTGGTCGAAATCAAGCGTATTTACCGCAGTAGCAAAATTCATCAGAAGATCGCTCTTTACCATGACAGCAAACGAATCGACTTTGATACATGGATTGATTGGCATGAACAGCACACACTTCTTAAAGCCGCGTTTCCAGTCAAGGTTATGAGTCCGGTTGCGACCTTTGATGTGCAATGGGGTAATGTTGAGCGTTCTACACATCGCAATACGTCGTGGGATATGGCCCGCTTTGAAACGTGTGCGCATAAGTGGGCTGATTTGAGCGAGGGCAATTACGGTGTCGCCCTGTTAAATGATTGCAAATATGGCTACGACATTCGTGACAACGTGATGCGGCTTACGCTGCTCAAGAGTGCTACCAGCCCCGACCCGAACGCAGATCAAGGGGAACACCTGATGGTCTACAGCTTACTGCCGCATGAAGGGGATTGGCGCGAAGAAGTGGTTCAGGAAGCCTATGCGCTCAATGATCCACTCATTTTGCGGCGTGTTGGTGGCGGTAAATCCGAAAGTCAATCAGCTCAATCGTTGGTTTCAGTGAATGCCGAGTGGGTTGTGATTGAGACTGTGAAGCTGGCAGAAGATGGCAACGGGTTAATCGTACGACTTTACGAGAACCAGCGTAATCGCGGCAAAATAACGCTGAACTTCGGTTTCAATGTTGCACAGGCTTATCAGTGCAATATTCTTGAAGAAGAAAAACATCCGGTGGCGGTTCAGGACAACCAAGTTCAGATCGAGATTTCACCTTATCAGATTGTTTCCCTGCGCCTCGTGCCACAGGTGTGAGAATCTAGAGACTTTTGTAATTGTGCACTGCCATCGTTTATTTTTTGATAAAGTGGATGCCGATCCAACCTCGCATTGAACCGTCTGTGCTTTGAGTGGCGTGATACGTACCCACGTTTTGCGCCACTCGCTGCTGATATGAACATCGAACGTGAGTATGTTCATATTTATGCCCTGTCTCAACGGTGATACGGCTCTATATTCGCTTCATTCATACAAATCAGCCAAGCCACACCGATGCCGAAATGATTGCAAGGTGTTGGGGTTATTGCTATGCTCCGTATCGAGGAATGTTTATTGTTCCAACGGCACAAGGATTCATGAGCGGTTCGGGAAAGCGACCGATTCAATAAGTAATTACTCTCAATAAGAAAGTGCAATATGACTGAAACAAATATCCATTGGCAGCAAGAAATTGCAGCGCGCTACAACGAAAATCCAGATGAGGTTATTGAGACCATCAATGATTTATTGGAGCAAGACACCGGTGAAGTGCTGCGGCAGGTGACATCTGAATTAACGCTTTGTTTGCGAGCCATTGGTAATTTGGTTCAGAAGATCGATAACGAGACCGAGTCGCATATTAAATCGTCAATTCTGTTCAAGATGGTTGATGCTGGTCAAGAAAAACAGATTGATGTTAATGGGTTTAGGCAGATGCTTAACGAGCATGTGGTCGAAAGCCGGCAGATCGTTGACCTTTTATCGATTTATGCGATGGCGCTTTCATATCAACATGCTTCCGATGACTAAATCAAGCCAATAATCTTTCATGATCAGCCGGTTGGTGTGCTAGTTTGTAGGGGTGTAAGCGCCTGATTGATAATCGGCAATCAGGGTAGTGAACGGCGTGGCGACCGTTGTAGGTTCGGTCAGCGTAACGGCTCTCGCGACCTTATACGGGTATCAGGCATTATTGATTGTGGGTGTCGTTTTATAGGTTGTCACTCGTTTATGTGTTTATGACGGTTGAGCGCAAAATAGTGATGTAGATGCTGAGATCTACACCACTATTTTGCTCTACTGTTACCTTTTGACGGGTATATTCGAAAATCGTAGGCGGTACTTAAACGCTGTCTGTCAGACGTGTAAATTGAATCTGCTCGACACGCCCCGCCCATAGGTCAAAACTGGTAATGTCGTTGTTGTCGCCCCGCTTGAATTCAACGAGCAGGTGGTCGATGCTGAACAAGTCTTTCGTCACCAACTTCAGGGTTTCCTGCGGTGCAAAACCACGTTTCAGGAATACTTGCTCATCCTTCACGTCAATATGATAAATTACCCCCAGCGATGCGGCAGTGTAATTCCCAACATATTCTTGCACGTCTCCGACCGGCTGAATATCCATTCGTTTGCAGCGTATTGGTGTGCCATGAAGTACTAAACTTAGTTCACCTGCTTCGTGAAGTTTCACCTCAATGGTGAGTTGTTTATCTTCAAGGATCAAGTGTGTTGTACTCAGAGCTGCTAACTGAAGCGTCATGCCATGAAGTATAAGTTTTAAATCGGTGGTGAGTTCGAGAACATCGCCTTGTTCTTGACTGCGATAGACCCCCGCTATCGAGGCGGTTTCCAGTTGAATCGCATCGGCTGTGGGTTGGGAGCGTTCTTTAGGGCCTCGATCTGTAAATTGATCAGCGAGATAGATCTCAGCAACTTGAAGCGCAATCTCGTTTGGTCGAACGCTGGTGAGATTGGACAGCACAATTACGGTAAAACGCTGGTTGGGAAACCGCATTATATGGGATACGTATCCTGCCCAACCACCGGAATGCCTCACGGTGTACAGTCCCCGATGCTCACTGACAGCGAGACCAAACCCATAGCCTGTCGATTCCCCATTGTTCAATTTGCCCGGTGTTAGCACCTGATCAATTAGCGTTTGGCTGCCATCGCCGAGCCGGTTCGCATAGAAGTTTTGATCCCACCGATACAGGTCTTCAATATTAGATAACAAAGGTCCATCACCATAACCGCCACAGAAGGATAGATTCGTATTGAAGCTCTTATTTTCAGTCGGTGAGTAGCCAATTGCTCGATTTTTGACGACACGCCGAAAATCATCATTGAAGTCGGTATGGTTCATTTCCAGCGGTTCGAGTATGTACTGCCTAAGCAAGGAGGTAAAACTTTGTCCTTTGACCCGTTGGGAAATCACACCGAGTAAAAAGTAGCCAGAATTAGAGTAAAGATATTTTGTTCCCGGCGGGAAATTCAACGTTTTTTGACGTGTGATTAATGCCAGCAGCGCATCTTCGAAGTAGCGGTTCTCAAGAGGCATCGTCGCCAGTTCCATCAGCGTTGTGTAATCAAGTAAACCGCTGGTGTGGTGAATCAGGTTACGAATGGTGATGATATGGTTGTAATCCGGTAACTCAGGTATGTGGATACGAACATCGTCATCTAACGAGAGGCTGCCTTCCTGCGCCAGAAGCGCAATCAGCATCGCGGTGAACTGCTTACCGACTGAGGCAATATCAAATACCGATTTGGTGCTCAATGGAACCTCTCTTTCGAGATCCGCCATTCCATAACTTTTTTGGTAAGAGATGCTGCCATCTTGAATGACAGCCAGCACACAACCGGGCGTTTCGATGGTATCCCACGTCGAAAAAAGAGTATCGACTTTATCAGTCAATTGGGTCATATCCTGTTCCTCTGATGATCGTTTCATTGTTATTCGCTGGCACGTTCGATATGAGTCGTGCTTTGAATGACATCGTATATTTCTAGTTTTGGGTGACCCGAAAAAGCTTGCGGAGGCAGGCGGCCTGAACGCGCGTGGCCTTCTTTGAATTCCGGCGATTCAGTCCATGCCTTAAAAGCTTCATCCGACTCCCAAAAGGTCATGACCACATAGGGATCACCTTCTTTTTGAGGGCGCAGCAGTTGGAATGAAATAAAACCCGGCATAGCGTCAACAAGGCTGGAACGGTCAGCGAAACGTTCTTCAAAAGCATCGGCATAGTCAGGGTTTACCGGAATGCGATTACAGGTGACGATCATTTTAATATCTCCTTTTATTATTCCACTACGATCCTTAGATTCTGTAAATAAGCGGCATCGTATGGGCAAAAATTGTGCAATTTATAATTAGAACAAATCCTAAAAATTAACGCGGCAAGCAGTGATATTCTACACAGGCGGTTAAGATGATAATTTTATTGCGGCACAAAGAAAATTAACCTTAGAGATGAATGGATGAACACCAAGTATTATTCATAAGGTTTAAGTGTAACTGCAAGAAATTGTTGCTGCGATCACTATGAGCTTACCACGCACTGTTCACATCAAACCGTGGGGTATTTCTTTAAAGTTTTTTACAGGGAGGAAGCAGTTTTCATCTGCTTCCCTTTTATTACGTGAACGACATCCTTTTATGACTGCGCCACGTAATCAAAACTTGAAAACAGTACATTTGCTTGACCCAACCACGCGATAATATCTGCATCAATTGGTTCATGAAACATCGCCTTTACTTGAGTGATGTAATCTTCCACATTCGTGACGCCTTCCAATATCTCGGTGAATTCTTGCAACCCTTCGACCTGTGCCGAAACATAGCGTTCGCTATCTGTCGAAATTCCTTCGAAGTAGACGCGATAAAACAAGATCGGTTGCCGGTTGCCGAGATGGATTACGCGCCCGTAAATGAAGGTGATGCCGTTATATGCATCTGAGTCGAGATAGGCGGCGTTCACAAAAAAACCGGTATAATTATCCGGTGATAAGGCCGATATTTGGTTTGGATATAGCGTGGGCAGTGCTTCCTGAGTGTTCAGGTCAGGGCGGTTGCTGAGTAAATCATGCAGTTGTTTGTATTGTTGGTATTCGGGGTAGCTTTCTAGACCGCTGACCGTATAGATGTTGACCCACGCGGCAGGTATCGCCCCACTTGCTGTGTCGGTATAGGGTAAAAGGCGGAATTCCGTACGGGGTGGTTGGATGGAATCCGCGCCATCAGGATAGGCGCTGGGTTCATCAATGACAAAAGCGGAGAAACCATCCGCGAGGCTGCGGGGAATATCGAATGTGTGACCATTAAACTGAGCTGGTACGATAGAACTGTCATCATCCTGTGCTCTTAGGGTTGGAGCAATTAGGACTCCTAACGATAATACGACAACAAACAACAAAATATGAGTCTGCTTGACAAACATAAATCTTACCTCCTCTATTAGTTAGCTTCTATTGTAAAGGTAACGTTAGGATGCCGATAGTTGTGCCGCAGATGTTGATAGGGGATTCGAAAGTAGCCATGTAACAAAAAGCGCCGATAAGGCGCTTTCTCGCTTAGGCTAGGGAGATTGGAGCCAAGTCGAACATCCCACTCTCTCAATACCTTCCAATTTATTCAACGTATCACATTTCCACAACGTGCTAGTCTAGCACGATTCACTTAACCGATATGATTTCGGCTTTTCGGTGATCGGGATAGACATAACTTCTCCCCAGATCACCTTGAAGGCTTGCTGACCTGTCCAGCAAGACCTTCGTGGAGGTGTGTTACACTCTTCAACGGAGGTCTTGCGAACCGCAGCGATTTTTTAATCGGTTTGTTTAGTGGAGGAAATGGAAAATGACCCGTGTATTTGTCCTGACCAATCATAAAGAGGGTGTCGGCAAATCGACGTCTGCCACCAATATCGCTTATGGTCTTGTCGGGCTGCTCAGGCTCTCAGGGGCAGCCATCGGCATCTCAATCGGTCCGACATTCGGACTGTTTTTTCACTCGTGGCAGAAGCTTTAGGCGATCAAAACGCAGTCAAATGATCTTCCTCTTTGTATTGGTTCCCATGCGCGAAGAAAGTCTGCGGTTGGATCTAAAAGTCATGGCAAGATTGGAACACAGAATGCATCCTATCGCAGACGCAAGTGAAGCGCGCTCACAGGAATGGTGTGTTTGAGACGCTTGGACGAAAGCCGACCAACTCAATCGGTCAAATCAGACGCATGATTTGGGCGATGATGAACCAATGAACTCGGCGAAAACCGCCCAATCCATAACAGACTCGCACTCTCAAACAAGCCAACAAAAAGATCTTCAAAATAAACAACCCAACAGTAGTGCTGTTGTGGCCGGTACTGAAAAAGAGAAATTCTTCAAGTGCTCGGAAAACTCGGAATCAGTTATCTCAAAGCCAACGAACTGATCGAAATGTACGGTCAAGCAAGAATCACCGAAGTCGCGAAGCACGCCCAAAAAATGGAAGCATCCGGCAGTTTATCTTATTCGTGCCTTAATTGAGAATTGGATTATTGAGTCGAAATCTAAAAAGCGGATTATGCCTTTGGTAATGGGATAGCCTATACACCGAGAAGTATACGGCGTTTATTAACTATTAGCTGAAGTTCACTTTAGTCACTGCATTCGAAAAATATTTCATGAATGTGCATTCAAGGTGCCGCGTCAATAACATAGTGTCAACGGGCATGATTACTATGTATTCTTTCCGGCTGACTCAGCAATTACCCGCGCAAAGTGGCGAGCAGCATGAGGAGGTGCAATATCCATGAGTAGACCGGGTTCAATGAGTTCGAGTTCCATCAGCACGAATTCACCACTCACTATCAGGCCATCTACTCTTGCGTAAAGATAGAGCTGATTTCCAGTGAAACGCATAGCAGTTTCCAGAATTAATTGCGCGGTCTCTATAACCTGTGGTGGGACATCAACTGCGGTACGCGAACCACCGTAAGCAGAATTGACGAATATTGTGCCGCTGCCTGGCAACTTGCGGATGGCATAGCTGAAATTGTTTCGAAAGAATACCAGCGATAATTCACCCGCACGGATTTCTTCAACCACTGGTTGCAACATGACATCGCCCACTGCCAGCAAGCCATCCAACTTCTGTTGATCCTGTTCCGCATTTTCGCGGGTGACGACTTGAATGCCCTTGCCCGATGCCCCGATGGTCGGCTTCAAGACCGCCTGCTCCCAGTGGTGAGTCTCTAGGGACTCGTGCAATGATGGGTTTGAAGTGCTTGTAATCCAGACCGTTGGAATGATGCGGGTGCCATGCTGCTCCAGTTCCCGGAGATAGTATTTCTGCATGTTCCACAAAACAGTCTGCGGTGAATTGTATAAAGGGATGTTCATTTCACGCAGATGAATGATCCACTGGCGAAATTCTTCTGCGCGTTGTGGGTAATCCCAACACGACCGTAGAACGACAGTACTGTACCGCTGCCAATCCACATTCGGGTTATCCCATGAGAGTATGACCGGGTGAATGCTATATTCAGCCAGTGGTGCGAGCAGAAGCTGATCACTGTTCGATAGATCGGGCAATGCTGGATAGGTGATTAGAGCAACTTCAATCACTTTAAACCCTCACTGCGTTTAGGGCGCTGACAGACAACCTTCCAAAAGCTTGTTGTGGGTTTCCCGTTGCCGCCCTCGTCAATTTTTGTCGCCTCAATCAATCCAAAATCTCCAAATTCTTCTTTGATTGAGTCGGTGTCGTAAAAGTAGAGGTTTACCCCATCCTTTGTTCGATAACGATCAGTGCCTAATTGTTCACCGATACCGTAGGTACTTGCATCCTTGGTAATCGCGGTGAACACCATCATGCCGCCGTGCCGGAGCTGACGGTAGCACTCTGACAGCAGCTTTTTTCGCTGGTCAGAATCGAGTAGGTGAATTAATGCGTGACAAAAAATTCCGTCATAGATTTCTCGATCAAACGGCAGATCGTCAACAGAGCCATGAAACACACGGATGTCTCGCCCCAAGAGTTCATAAGCTAATGATATCGCTTTGCTAGAGATTTCAATACCAGTAACGTCAAACCCCTTGTCATAAAACGGCTTTGCATTCCTTCCATAACCGAATCCAGGAATCAAGAGCTTCCTGAAGCCCATCTGCTTGAAAGTATCAGATATTTCGATGGCTACGGTGGTTGGTTTTTCACCCCACATCATTTTCTTTTCTTTGAATGCATTTTCCCAAAATTCAGTCATACTTCAATTATCCTCCTTAGATATGCGCTTTATGGAATTTTGAGGTTCATGACATGATTCACAGTTAAGTTGATCGCTACAAACTATCATTTACAGCTTTTCCTCAACCCGTGCATCTTCGACCTATTCCATGAACGGGCCTTCAAACCGCCGCCATTTGCGCCAGCCTAACGCCATCTTCTCATCATTGAGCAGACACGAATCAAGAGCAGCATATTGGCGAATTCAATCTGATCAACCACTAAATCCGCAATTGTGCGTTCATCATCCTCACTTATGCCCATTTCTCGCTCGGTTAAGGTATCAATCGTTCCCAGCTCACGCAAGATGTTTTTGGTATCCACCACCGTTAACATCGTGTCCAGTTCCGCTACATCACTTAAGCTGAACCCATCATCAATTGAAAATGTAAAGGTTTCAGCGACAGGTAGCGGTTCGGAAATGCCATCGATTCAATCAGTAGGTAATCAAAGCGTCCTTTGTGCGCCAAATGCGTCACTTCTTGTAATAAGTGATCGCGCCGGGTACACCAGATACAACCATTTGTCATTTTGACTAATTTTTCTTCAGCCCGGCTGAGCTGAGCACCGTCCTCGAGTACTAGGCTGGCATCGATATTGATCTTACTCATATCATTCACAATGGTGACACGCAATCCTTCACGATTATTGAGGATATGATTCAGCAGTGTTGTTTTATCCTCATCCAGAAAACCAGACAGAATAGTGACAGGTAATCTTTTATAGGTCTCGTTCATTCATGCAGTCCTTCCATGAATCTGCAATTGCTCCTCATGTCTCATATAAAAATGTTGTCAAACTTTGGAAGGATATAACCTCAAAGTGCCTATTCAGTTTGAAGTTATTCCCATAGCGGAAATTCGTCGGTTAAGGTTTGCCAGCTAATTTCACCCAAGTCGAGTTCCTTATCAGTCAATAAGGCAGCCTCAAGCTGATTCAACATCCTGTCTTGGGGCATATCCATACCGATGAAAACAAGTTCCTGCCGGCGATCCCCAAAGGGTTCTTGCCAATATTCTGCCAAATAGTCCTTGATTTGTTCTGAAGGAGGCCAGCTCAGTTGAGGCGTTCCTGCTAACCAATCCCCCGCTGGTGATACGCGAGCGATGTGTCCGGCAAGTGACCAATTCATACCTGAATTGTGTCGTGTGGCTAACCAGAAAAAGCCTTTGGAGCGTAGCACATGTTGCATGGGTTCGCTTTTGAGGAAATCCATAAAGCGTCCCGGATGAAATGGGCGGCGTGCTTTGAATACAAAACTGCTGATGCCATATTCTTCGGTTTCCGGTGTGTGTTCACCCTGCAACTCTTTGAGCCAACCGGCAGAACGTTGGGCGGCAGCCATATCGAACATCCCCGTATTCATAATGGCTCTCATTTCAACACGCCCGTGTTGTGAGCGAATGAGTGTGGCAGCGGGATTGAGCTTGTGCAATATCTCTTCAAGCGCTTCGAGTTGTTCGCGGGATGCAATATCGGTTTTATTCAGAATAATCACGTTGGCGAATTCGACTTGGTCGATGAGTAAATCAGCTAAGGTGCGATTGTCCTCTTCACTCACCTCCATGCCCATCGCTTTAAGGCGTGTGCCTTCACGGTAATCGTCTAGCCAGCAGTTGGAATCCACAACAGTGACCATCGTATCCAGTCGAGAGATGTCCATGAGGCTCATCGCGCCGTCCGGTGTTGGAAACGAAAAGGTCATCGCGACGGGGAGTGGCTCAGAAACACCGCTAGACTCAATCAAGAGATAGTCAAAGCGTCCCGCAGTTGCCAACCGCGCAACTTCTTGGAGCAAGTCATCGCGCAGGGTACAGCAAATACAACCATTGGTCATTTCGACCAGTTTCTCTTCAGTGCGGCTAAGTTGCGCACCGCCGTCCCGGACAAGCTGGAGATCGATGTTGACCTCACTCATATCATTGACGATCACCGCAACGCGCATTCCCTCGCGGTTATTGAGAATATGATTGAGCAGGGTGGTTTTCCCTGCGCCGAGAAAACCGGAGAGGACGGTAACAGGTAAGCTTTTCATTGCCCCATCTTTTCTTGATATATATTTAGCGCAAGATCATTCCATTGAGAAGCCATTTCATGGAATGGTATACCACCTCGATAGCGTCTACGCAGAGGCCATGTAGAAATAACCTTTTCGCGGTAGTCAGCTTCGACCTGTGTCGTTAGCCAAGCCTCGTAATCGCCAACCGTTCTGAGTGCAGTGTGCATTAAAGTAATTGATTTGGTTATCGATCCACTGTTCATAACGGTGTCTTGAATGCGTAAATCACGTTCTTGCCAAGCCTGCGGCATCAATTCAGCCTCTGGCGTGTAACGTATACATGAAAATGTTCTGTTGATAAAAAGGCTACCGTGCGCTTGCCCTGCAATCCATAGACCCCATCCCCATACGGTCAATGCACAGTCCGCATCAAGCCAATAGGTATAGGCACTATGAAAACGTGGTTCCGGCGAAGAACGTTTTTTGAATCCATAAGCAGTAAGCAAATTGCCTCCTGATCGGCGCACGTCACAACCCCAGCACCACATTTGTTGTTCAAGCAGCATTTGACCCCATCGCTTGATGCGAGGAGGCAAATTGGTTGCGTGTCTCACGAGATGTTGTTTGCGTTTGGACATAAAACCTATTCTTGTTTGAGTAGTCTTGGTGTAGCTATAGGTGACACAAGCTGCTGCAATTCTGCCGCCAACATCGATAACCTTCTTTCGTAATCAATTGCAAAGTTGTTCCCAAAACGCATAAACCGAGCCAAAGATTGAATGTGGATCGGACACAATTGTCCTTTCAGTTCGTCTTTTGCAACTGCCTATTGCGACTGTAAATGATACGTGGTATCAATTAATTACAAATGATACGCTGTATCAATTTGAAGTGCAAGTGTGAGGATTTGAAGTGGTTGTTGATTTGTTCAATCCTGATGACTGGCTGAAAACACTTCAGGTACATGGTGGGCGGGTAAGTAAAGTTCAAATTTTACTTGTACGGATTTTTCTGGAAGCGCAGTCGCCATTAAGTGCAGAGCAAATCTGGCAAATCGCTCAAAGTATTCGACCGGAGACCTGTCGTGCAACGGTCTACCGAACAGTAGAAAGGTAGAAAGTTTAGATCTATTGCGCCGTATACAGGGATACAAAGGCTGTGGACATTTCATACCCGGCCAACTTGAACCGATGTTGCTGTTTATGTGCGTCGTTTGTGGACGAGCACAGTACCTCAACAATTATCTATTCGAACAGTTTATTCGTCGGACTGAACAAGAGAGTGGTTATCAGATTACCAATAGCCATTTGCAATTATCTGGTACTTGCACGCACTGTCAGCAAGCTAAAACGCAGCGATTTATTCAAGAGAGGAACCTAATGATTCTACGCCGTTTGTCGATCTTCATACTCGTATTGAGCGTTTTTTGCACGACTGTCGTCACTGCTCAAACCGACACCCTTAAAGTGGTAGCAACCTACAGCATTCTTGGGGATATTGTTCATAACATTGCTGGAGAAAATGTCGATCTGACTGTTTTGGTAGGTCCAGATGGCGATTCTCATGTGTATGAACCTACTCCACAGGATCTGATTGCGCTGGCCGAGGCAGATCTCATTTTTGAGAATGGCTTCGAATTCGAAACATGGTTGGATGATCTCTATGTGTCATCTGGTTCAACCGCAGCACGGATTGTCGTCAGTGATGGTATCGAACCGCTTGCATTTGAAGCGCATAATGAGGAAGTGCATGTTCATGAAAATGAATCAGTTGAGATTACCGACCTTTCACTTTGGGAGGGGGAGTCAATCAGCATATGGGGGTTGGATGAAACCGAACTTCAACCCGCCATCACTGCCATCCTTCAATCCACATCTGAACTCACACTTGAGAATATCCTCAGGTACATTGAAGAAGGTAATTATACGAGCTTCGATACCTTAACTGTTCAAGGGCAGTCCGTGACGTTTACATCGGATGCTGACAGTATGACCTGCCCATATATCTATGCAGGCCATGAACCGGTTATCGAATTTCCTACAGCAACTTGGTACTTATTTGCAACATCGGACGAGACCTGCGCTGACTATCGCTACCTGCTGTTGATGCCACCGCATGCTGCCGAAACAGGCAGCATTCCGCACTATCACATGCGGTATGGCGCGACTGATTTGGAGGGACTTGTCGCTCAAGGAGCACCTTGGTATCCATCATTGTATCCGGTCGTTTCTGACTCAGCAGCCATTATGAATAGTTGGGTCGTGAATGCTCGGATGATCGGCCTCTATATTGCCACCGCCTATGGAATTGATGTGACGCTCAGTGAAGAAGAAATGGCAGCACAGGAATCTGCGGCAGCGCCAGTTGTCGATGTTGAACTTGCACCACGCCGTTTACTTGTTGCGGATGGTGTCGATAGCACCGTGAGTGTCGTAGATCTAGAAAGTGGCGATGTGTTGGCGACTTACGAACTAAGCGCATCTGCGGCAGTTTACACCAGCCCCAGTGGGCGCTATGGTTTCGCTGTACAGACCGATGGGAATAGTGTTAATGTCATTGATAGTGGTGTCGAACTGGAGCCGCACGAGGATCATTATCACACCCATTTCGAAGAGCCGACTCTGCTCGATTTTGCATTTGAAGGGCCGGTGCCGATTCACTTTGTCATTCATGATGGTCAGATCGTTGTATTCACCGATGACAACGGTACCGCGACTCTGTTCACGGAAGCGAATATCACCGATGCCAGTGTGCCACTATTAAGTTTCGTGTCGGAAGCGCCTCATCATGGTGTTGGGGTGGCATTAGGGGATATGGTGCTGCTTTCACATTTTGATCCGAGCGGTGAAGACCTACCAAATGGGATCGATGTTCTCGATCTGGAAGGTCATGTGCTGCAAACCTTCGACGGTTGTGACCAATTACATGGCGAAGCGCCTCTGGAGAATGGTGCTGCATTTGCCTGCGAACAGGGCGTACTGGTGATCGAACGGGACGGTAACAGTTTCACTTCCAGTCTCATTGCTTATCCCGATGATGGTCGTGCTTGGGGACTCATACACGACAAACGCTCGCCTTATCTCTTTGGTGATTTTGGCGAAAAGGCTTTAGTACGTGTTGATGTAGCAGTTGGCACAAGTGAAGTTATCACTATCCCTGAAGCGCTTTGGGAATTCCGCTTCCATCCCGATGATGCCAGCAAGCTACTCACCCTAACGACTGACGGTAGCCTAAATGTGATCGATGCCGCCAGCGGTACGATTGAAAGCAGTGTGCAAGTGGTAGATGCATTCACTATCCCTGAAGAATGGGGAGAACCGCGCCCTTCACTGGCGACAATTCCTGGTCATACGCTGGTTAGTGATCCCATTACCGGACGAATTTTCACTGTTCATCTCGCGGATATGGAAGTTGAAGGCAGCTACAAAGTCAATGGGGTACCTGTCGCGCTGACGGCTTTCGGTTATGCACCGGTTGCGGATGAAGAACATCATCATGAAGATGACACGCATGGTCATTCGCATGGTGAATTCGACCCGCATATCTGGCATGATCCCAATAATGCTATTGTGATGGTTAACAACATCCGTGATGCATTAGTTGATTTGGATACAGCTCACAGAGATCAATATGAGGCGAACGCTGAAGCCTATATTTCTGAACTTACCGCATTAGATCAATATATCCGAGATCAGGTGGCGACTATTCCGGAAGCTAATCGAGTTCTTGTCACGTCTCATGATACGTTCGGTTACTTCGCGGACGAATACGGTTTTGAAGTCATGAATGTTCTAGGCTCCGTTTCTACAGAAGCCGCTGACCCCGGTGCGGGTCAAATTGTGGAATTGGTTCATGCCATTCAGGAAAGCAACGTTCCAGCTCTATTTGCCGAGAACATAATCAATCCGGGTTTGGTGGAACAAGTTGCAGCCGAAGCCGGAGTATCGGTTGCACCCATGCTTTATACCGATGCACTAGGACAAAGCGATACACCCGCTGATACCTATCTTAATCTGCTCCGTTACAACATCGATACGATAACCGCAGCTCTGCAATAACATGGGTTGTGTCTGTTTGTTATAGTTCGAGTTGCTATGGATGGTGGATATAGATCAGTAGATATATGCCTTGATTGGTAGATTTTAAGCCGCATATTATCCATTTGAAATGCTGTTATCTGATGACAGCATTTCAGATTCGGATTGGTGATATACCAGTCGCAAGAGAATTTATACTTCTTCTGAGTCGACTTTCAGTTAGTAAATGGATCGTGAGACGAGATCTTTACACGATCAGACTGATAGGTTAAAGCCTTATTTTATTCACTGATTTACTACCCGAAATGAGTGTTTTATGTAGTAAATAGGATTTATCATGCAACTCAGATTTATTATTATTTATTGACTAATCTATGTGTTAGCAGTAAATAAGCATCTTCCAGTGAAGGGGTGACGAGCACAGCCTCTAGCGAGCATAGTTTGCCGACAACTCGTACCAATGTATGTGTGCCACGCGGAATGATGCGACTGATAGCCATATCGCTCATCAGTTGGGGCAGCGTTTCATTTGGTACGCAAATTTCAAATACTTGACCAAGAGCTGAAGCACGCAGTGCCTCTACAGTCCCACAGAAAAGTACACGCCCCTTATGCATTACAATGACACCCTGAGCGAGGCGTTCGGCTTCTTCAGGGACATGGGTACTAAAAATCGTTAGCTTACCGAAGTCGGCTATAACCCGATAGATTCTTTCTCGTTCGACTACATCCAAACCGCGACTCAGTTCATCAAGCAGCAGCAGTCGTGGATTTCCAAGCAGGGCTTGAGCAATGCCCACCAACCGAATTTGCCCATTGGAAAGCTGGCGAAATGGCTCGTCAACCAACCCTTCCAGATGCAGTACATCCAGCACACGGCTGACATCTGCTCCCCGCAGTTGAGCGAGATAGGTTAAGAGCTTGCGAACGGTGAGAGTGTCAGGCATCTCGAAATCTTGCGGTAAGTAGCCGATATTGACTCTTAAAGGTCGCGTATGTTGCCCGTATATCCAGCCATCAAACGATAATTCGCCGGTATCCGGTTTACACAACGTCGCCAATATGTGCAGCAAAGTTGATTTGCCTGATCCATTCGGGCCGAGCAGCGCGACTGTACCGCTTAACAGCGATAGGTCAACGGAGTGCAGTGCAATTTGTGAGCCGTAGTATTTGCTCAGATTGCGGACAATTAATGCCATCTTGTCACCCAGCGCCCCGCCTCATAAAGCAGCAATAAACCCATTACCAATGCCGCTATCGCTAGCAGGAATAGGGTATTCGACATCCCTAAAAAGGTGATGAATGTGGCTGCGTTTGGCAGAACAAACACGGTATTCAAAACAATCTCTCGCCACCCTGCAAAGACAAACACGCCCCATGTCACGATTGGCGTAATAACACCAGCTAGTGTGTTCCACCGCACTGAAGCATAAAGTGCGATGCCAGTTAGCCCAATCATGGGGCCAAACCAGATGAACACCAGTCGCCACAATACGATCTGTAACCCCTGTGTCCATGCGACGAATAACAAAGCGGCCGCAAGAGTCAGATTGAGAGACAAAATCAGCGCCAGCCGAGCATATAAGAACTCCAGTGGCTGCACCTGACTTAACTGCTGCAACTCCCAAAGGGTGCGAGTCGCAGGGCGAAAGAGATAAGCCACACCCGTAACAGCAATGAGTGGGGAAACTAACATCAGGCAGATTATTGCTGCCGTGCCCCCAAAGCCTATGCCCAACAAAACACCGAGCAGTGTGATCAGTAGGCTTGACCACCAGAACGGCGCTTCTAATAACGCTGTTTGTGCCCATGCCAATCGTAACCAATCATAAAAACCCCGATGTGGCGGCTCATAGACTGGCAGCATTTCTGTGTCCTGCTGCTTTTTTAGAAATGGTGTGAGCGACGCGAGTAAGACGGCGCTATCCGGCTCTGGTACCTCATATTGAGCGAGGCGCTGCATTAACGGCTGCACATCGCCCAATGTCTCATGTTGTTCGGGCGATAGATCATGATCGTTCATGGACGACCTCCGTTAAAGCTAAAAAACCTTTCAAAGTTTTGAGCGCATGGAATAATCGGCTTTTGACTGTGCCTAGCGGTGTCTGAGTCACTTCCGCAATTTCCTCCAACTTGAGATCGTGGTAGAAGCGCAAAATCAGTGCCTCACGATGTTCCGGCGACAGTTTGGCTAACGCTGCAATGATCTCGGCTCTGTCGTCTGGCGCAAAACTGAAGTTGTCGACATGGGCTTCAACCTCGTCGTCGAAATCTGTCACGCGCTCATAACGATAACGGGCAGACTTAAAATGATCATTTGCTAAGTTGCTGGCGATGGTAAATGCCCACGATTTGAAACGTGCTGGCGGCCCACCCCGATACTTCAGGAGACGCATAAACGTCTCCTGTGCGAGATCATCTGCAAGGATGGGATCACCTGTATAGCGATACAGAAATTTATGCAGGGGACTGTGATAGCGGTTCACCAGTTCGACCAGCGCAACCTCACTCCCTTTAATGACCTGTTGATACAGTGCTTCATCGTCCAACAGTACCCCTCCGACGCCATGCGCTGAAGCCGGCATTCGCGGTGAAGAACAGTAAGCTGCCCAGAATAAGCAAAAAACGATTCAGATTCGGGTCTATTTCTGGTTGCGGCATCGAATGGTTGAACAAGAATAACACTTTGGTATAGATACCAGCCGATGCCAGTTCTCCATACCAGTACGCCACAATTACTCCGGCTGCAATCCAGTAGCTTCCAGTCGCATTATTGATGAGGAGGGATAAGCTACAAAGGTATAAAGCAGGTGCTAAGGCCGGAAGTACCACCTGACCTAAATCGTACTGTCCATAGGCAAGGTAAAAGAACGACGCCGCTAGCAATCCACTCATACTTATCAACAAGAACGCTTCTCCTGTACGCAGCAGGGTCACATACCACGATTGCTCGGCATAGGTGCGGCGGATTTCATCGAAGCCCTCTTCACGTTCAATAGTCATCAAATGAGCACACGCCAAACCGCCGGAAAGTGTTAGCATCAGTTCAAACACATTTATGATTTGATGCAGCGGTGGAACCGATTGACGGCTTGTCCAGAGTATCCAGCCGAGGAAAGTATACCCCGGCAGCAGAAGCAACGGCAGCAACGTTGCCATTCCAAAAACGATGCGCGCTTCGTAATAGACGGTGTTTCTAGCGAGCATTGATCCATGCCCCCACCTGTTCAGCTGACAGATCACGCAGCATCTCCATTTGAACTCGCATTTCGTGAATCGTATCAATCAGCGCTGGTTCTCCTTGCGAGACATAGACATCATAGAGCATGAATGCGATTTGATATGTTTCCTCATAGGGAATGGATGTGTATCTGAACGTTCCACCGGCGGGTAATCCGCTGTCCAGAAGTATCTTCATATATTCCGTATCACCACGAGTGAGATAGTGTATCCACAGAAAATAGATGATATTTTCTGTGAGTATATTCGCTTCGGTGCCGAAAATACTGGAAAGTAGCGGTTGACCCAGATTGTAGTACTCGCCCTGCGTACCGGGTGGGGTGAAGTCAAACCGGCGAGGTGCAATAAAGGCCACCAGCGATTCCTGTGTTGCCGGGTAAGTATCCCACTGCGACCAGCTATCGGCGGCTAATTCTAAAGCCACGACTTGGAGGTGTTGGGTTTCAGGGAAAAAGCGCTGAAAATGCTCCAATGCGGGTAGGTAGTGTTGGTTAACGAGGATTTGTACCCGTTTGTATTGTTCAGAAGTGCTTACCAGTGTTATGGAACCTTCAGTCGTGGTTTCTAAATTCTGAGCCGCGATCAACTGCACCCATGTTGTACCCTCTGAGACAAATGTGGTGTCATTAACCTGCGTTAGATTTGAGGCATATTGCAACATACCTCTATCGGTAATGGTTAAGTGAAAGGCTGTGGGTCGGTCCAACAAACAGGTGGGTACCGCGTAGTAATTGCTATCATACTGAGTATAATTGGGTAAAAGTTTCCCTGGAATGGGATACCACAATGCCGCACAGGCTAAATTGACGCCTTCAGGGCGAATGAAATAAGTCGCTTCGGGCGGTCTACCAAGTCGCCGCTCCAAGAAGTCAATATTTCCCTGATACGACACACTCATTCGAGTGCTTTCACCAGACACAAATGCCTGTGGTAGCGTCAACGTTAGGATGTCACGATTACGCGTGAACGGTAGACTGGCGTTTGTGATTTCAAATTGATGATAAAGTGAGAAGGTAAGTTCCGTCAGAGGGGCTTCTCCACGGTTCAGCACATCCATTTCGACTGCTAATTGTGAAGGCGTACCGGGCGTAAAAGTCACATTGTAAGCTGTTACTTCGAAGGGCATGTCAGCAGGAAGCAGCATCTGATCAATATAGCTTTCTTGATGCTGATCTTCGGTGATGACTTGCTGGTTCGCGGCATGGACTTGAGCCGTATAGGATGATCCGGCAAACACAATCACTCCTAATGCTACAATGGTCAGCATGATAATAAACGGCGACCGACGATGAAAACGTGATGCTATCGTGCGCCATAACATGATCCCTGCGAATAATCCCACAATCCCGATATAGAACAGCAATGTTAAAAGCGTGAATGGTCTTTGGGATAAATCGCCCCAGAGCGTGGTATTAACCGATTGATTCATGGTCATGAAGTTGAATAAGCCTATACCAGGGAGCGGTAGCCTGTCGTTACTCAGCATATTCGGCAGCATACCCCCTGCGATCCAAAATACTCCGAACAGCGGATACATCCACCGTCGGATGCCGATGGTATTTTGAATTAACCAAATCAATCCCGTAGCAAATGCCGTCGTCACCAGAATCAGTAGTAAATTTATGATCACAAAAGAGGGTTCTAGACGACCGGCAGGCATCGTCATCAACACAAATAGCGGCGCAATCATCAGCCCCCAAAGCGCCGTGATGACTGCCAACCAACGAGCGAGCAGTACTTCAACACCACTTGGTAGTATGACTTCCAGCTTATCAAAGCGGTTGCGCTGTGCGCGTGAGGCTTGGATGCCGGTGAGAAACATCCCCACTAATCCAATGAACCCAAGAACTAAATTGAATATCATCGGCGCACTTTGATAATCATCTTTGATATAGGTGTTAATGATGAAACCGCTCCACACGACCCAGAACAAGATATAACCCCAATGTAAGCAAGTGAGTCGTAAGTCCAAAATGTAAGTCGCCCAAAAGCGCCCCATAATGTTACGCATGAGCCGCCTCGTTCCCGACACCTGCCATCACTGCCATGTAGCCTTCTTCAAGGCCTGCTTCAATCGGTGTGCTGCGTCCCAACGGATTCTCATCTGCGACCAAGCGCATTTGTAAACGCCCGTTCATCGCACGGCTGCTGGTAACCTTAAATGTATTTTCGATTTGGCTGTATTCGCCCGGTTCAACCTCTAACTGCCACACACGATCTTTTGCCTGTTGTACCAAGGCATCCGGTGTACCACTAAAAATAAGTTGTCCACGATTTAATACGGCAACAGCCGAGCAGCTGGCTTCGATGTCGGCAACAATGTGCGTTGAAAGAATGACGGTGCGCTGACCAGAAAGATGAGTGAGCAGATTACGGAAGCGAATCCGTTCTTCAGGATCGAGCCCGGCAGTTGGTTCATCGACGACGATCAACTGTGGATTGCCAAGAAGTGCCTGTGCTATACCTAATCGCTGCTTCATCCCGCCGGAATAGCTACCGACACGGCGTTTGGCATCCCGCGTAAGATTGACCTGTTCCAGCAGGGTGGTGATTTGATGCCGGCGTTCTTTGCGCGATAAGCCTTTCATACTGCCCACATAATCGAGGAGTTCGTAGGCATTCAGGCTTTTATAAAAGCCAAAGTCCTGTGGGATGTAGCCCAGATTTTTGCGCACAAAGCCGGGATCACGCATCAGGTCGACTCCGCCGATTATTACCTGACCGTTGGTAACTGGCAGTAGCGTCGTGATAATGCGCATGAGTGTAGTTTTCCCTGCACCATTCGGGCCGAGCAGGCCGAACATCCCTTTGCTGATCTGGAATGATAAATGATCTAGTGCCCGAAACTTGCCATAATCTTTGACGAGATCAACGATTTTAACATCCATTTTTTCAATCCTATTATTTTCGGCTTAACTATAGGACGAATTCGAGGATGAAAAAGTTTAAAACTGGAGGTAACAACCCTAGCAGCAATTCTATTCTCTTCCCATCATCAAAACTTAAGGCTTTCGATCTAAAAATATGAGGCTTTTGGGGAGATAAATCACTGAAAATTGTTTGGTTAGTGATTTTCGCTTGAAATCATCATGTGTGTGGGCGGTGATTATGCCGCCCAGCAGACGTTTTCCTTGTCTTCGCAGGCGAGTTTTATCTATTAAAGTTGCGAAGCTTAGAAGCTAGCCTTGTACCTTCCACTTTGTATGCCTAATAAGTAACGAGAAATGACCTTTACCAATCTTCTTTTGAAGGTAAAGTAATCACTTTTGTCGATGTTAGAGTTCGTGAAAAGGCGAATGAAATCAAAAATAACAAGCATGTCTTGGATTAATGAACACTCGGTAAGTAATATGGATTGGATCGCTGGCTGATTCGCGTAGTACACCGGAAAATATCCATCTTAATCCAGTTTTTCGTGAGTAAATTGTCCTCAAGAAGACCGATCCAGAAATGGATAATTGGTGACAATCAACATGCCCTCTAACGCATATAGCTTTTGCAATATAGGACAAATTAAACGAGCGTCTGTGAATGTTGAAGAGTCAAGACACCAATCAGATTGAGAAGGTGAAGCGTGGGTTGATCATAGGTCAATCGCGGCCTCGAACGCTGCTTATTAGGAGGATAATCACCATCAAAACAGCTTAATTTCACACAGGAGTTAAATTTTGAATTTTCTCCATTACAGATTACGAGTAAGCGCTTTAATGATTGCCCTAGTGCTTTTAGGTTTTCGGGCGAGTACCGCCCAAGATACGACGGCACTACCTCCTCATGTGATTGATGTCCAACCGCTCCCCGGTGTCGAACTCGGCACTAACGAACCACTGACGATTTACTTCGATCAACCGATGCAGTCGGATAGTGTCGATTTCCATTTTGAGCCGCAACTTGATGGTGATTCGACATGGATCAATGACCGTACGCTTGTCTTTCAGCCCGAAGATGACGTTTGGCTTACGGGGAAGCGTTATAGGGTTACGTTGACTGGCACAGCGGCCAATGGACTTATATTAGACCCCGCCTATGAATTTGAAGTGCAGTCTCCACGCGGTCTGAGTGTGGCTGCGGTAACCCCCGAAGATGAAACCGAAGGTATTATCACTGAAGGCGCACAAATTTCCGTTACATTTGATCGTCCGGTGATTCCACTGAGCGGCACAATTGACCAAGATACGTTACCAAACCCACTCACTTTTTCTCCACAAATAACGGGGAAGGGCGAGTGGGTGAATTCATCTGCTTATGTTTTCAAACCTTCTGCCCATCTAGCGGGGAATACGCGCTATATCGCCACTATTGCTGCCGGATTGACCGCTGTCGATGGAACGGTGCTCGCCGAACCTTTTCAGTGGACATTCCGCACATTAGCCCCACAGGTTATTGAAGTCAAAGCAACAAAGGTCTTCAAAGAACGTAGCGTGATGTTAGGTAGCGGGTTTGAGATCACCTTCAGTCAGCCGATGGAACGTGAGGCGACTGAAGCAGCCTTTACATTAGAAGATTATGGAAATGTTGACTATGAGTATTATCAACCTATAGCAGTCGTAGATGGCGGATTTCGGTGGAACACGCAAAGTACCGTATTGACCTTCCAGCCCAAGGAGCGGCTTAACCTAGGATATCGATATGTCGTTAATTTAGCTGCAACTGCGCGAAGCGCCACAGGGGCAGCAGTACTTGCAGAACCTCTAACACAGTACTTCATAACCGTGGGGATTCCACGACCACTTCGCAGTTACCCGCAGTCGAATCAAACCATGTACCCGGGCTTACAGCGGATTGAATTCACGTTCAATACGCGTATGCAAACGAGTTCATTCGAAGGTCTATACACAGTTTCGCCTCAACCTAAGGGTGAAATCACACCCTACGTTTATGACGACCATACGCTCACGCTGGAATTTGAACATGAGGCCGATGTCACTTATACGATTACACTGCTGGCTGGCATGAAAGATATTTACGGTAACACCACCAAGGAAGACTATTCCACGAGCTATTCCGTTCGAGCAAATCACTGAAGAACCCGGTTTGGTGCGGCGTTAGCTGTTAACTCAGATTTCTCGCTGGCAAGTGCTTATAACGAAGAAATCCTTCTA
>JAPUDW010000271.1:23695-52095 GCA_027492915.1 Bacteroidota bacterium
TGAGAAGTGCAGGGCAGCCCCAAGATTACATTCAGTATCTACCGCACTGACTTGGCGACTGTTATGGGCATGAATCACTCTTGGTCAAACAGTTACCGTTATACACAAACAAGCCTGTATGGGTTCTTCGATTATGAGAAAGGCTGGCAGCCAACATCACCAGCATGGGTACACCCTGAAAACTTAATCCGCAGTTGGATAGAAGCTGTTAATAGCCAAACTGAGGAGACGAAAGTGTATGTACCGTTAACGCTAGAGAGTGGTGGTTCATTACCGCTGGGGCTATATGGTGTCGAGATGATTGCGCCCAGTTTATATGATGGCAATGAACAAAAAAGCGGTTTCTTGTTGGCGGTCACGAATACGTCGATCACGATCAAAAAAACGCCTGATGACACCTTCGCTTGGGTAACGGATATTGCGAGTGGTCAACCGGTTCCGAATATGAGTATTCAAGTATGGAACGCGGAAGACTTATCGGTTACGCGCGGAACCACCGATGAGATGGGTATCTTTCGAATTCCGCATAGTGACCAAACAACTTATGTTGTCGCTCAGAATGATGAGACGCTTGGAGTATGGTTCAATAGCGCACGACCACCCCAATCAACCGCTGAAAGTTATCTTTACACAGATCGACCCATCTACCGACCGGGTGAAACGGTGTATTTTCGCGGTATTTTACGTGATAAGGATGATGTCACTTACACGGTTCCCTCTGTTGACACAATTCCGGCAACTGCAACATTTGGTTACGGCGGGGGATACTATTCTGAAGAAACACCAACGCCCATTTATGATACCGAATTGACGGTTACCGTCGATTTTGGCACGTTCAGTGGGTCATTCGAAATTCCTGATAGTGCTTCTCTGGGGGTTTACAATCTGCAAGTCGGTTCTACTTGCACATATTACACTAGCGTCTGCCAATCGATGGGTGACACAATAACTTTTGAAGTTGCCGATTTTCGAGTACCCGAATATGAAGTCGATGTCACGGCTCAACTACCGGAAATTATTCAGGGCGATCCACTGAATGCATTAGTTGCAGCGAATTATTACTTTGGTGCGCCTGTGAGCAATGCTGATGTGAGTTGGACGGTACGAAGTGCAAGTTATTATAATTCCTACTTTCGTTATCGTGGGGCAGAGCGTGGTTTTAGCTTCCGGGATAGTGGCTACAATTACGGCATGTCTGCTGCCGAACCTGTGCTTCTACGAACCGACGAACAGGGCCGCAACTTATTCACGAACTCGGTCAGCCTCAGCTCATTCAATCCTGTAACTGCCGTTGTTGAAGCGACCGTTCATGACGAAAGTGAGCAACCGGTCAGTGGTTCCGCGAATGTTATCATTCATCCGGCAGCGGTTTACGTAGGGCTACGTTCCAAGGAAACTTTTACGACGCTCGGTCAGCCAGCGATATTGGATGTGCTGACGGTAACGCCAGACAGTGTCCACCAGCCGAACCAACGTGTCGAATTGGAAATCGTTGAAACACGCTGGAACCGCAACACGATCGAATTCGGCCAGTATAGATGGAAGATGGAAGAGATTCCGGTCTTGACTACCTCTGTCGTTACTGGAAGGGATGGTCAAGCCCACTACACATTTGAAGCGCCAAACGTCGGTGTTTTCCGCGTTCGGGCGGTGACTACCGATGTCAAAGGCCGGGAAAACCGCAGCGAAATTAGGGTTTATATACGTGCACAGGATGGCAAAAGCACCGGGCAAGCTTTCGGCGACCCCTTCGACTATTACATTGATTGTGGATTTAATGATGAATATCGACGGCTTAAGCTCATGGCAAATCAGGATGCTTATGTGCCGGGAGATGTTGCCGAGATCCTGATTCCGAATCCCTATGATGAACCTGTGACTGCCCTCATTACCGCCGAACGTCAATATGTGATGCTGCGTGAGGTGCGGCAGATCACGGGTGATTCGCTCATCTATCAACTGCCAGTGACCGATGCTTATTCCCCGACAGTTTATTTAAACGTGTTATTGATGCGGGGAACATCGGCTGAAAACCCAAATCCGGATTCGGTGCGGGGTGATATTAGACTAAACGTTGAGCCGGTAAACCACAGGCTGACGATTGAAGTCGAACCTTCTGAGACGGTGACCCAACCGGGGGAAATGGTGGACTTTGATGTTCGGCTAATGGATAGTGACGGCAACCCGATTGTGGGTGAAGTCGGGCTGGCGTTGACCGATGAAGCGGTTTTGGCTCTCCGTCCGGCGAACAGCGGGACTCTTGAAACGACCTTCTATAACACTCAACCCCTTCGGGTGACAACCTCGATTGGTTTAAGCGCACTCCTAACCGTACCGGATAACACCGCTCAAGCTGGTTGTGGTGGTGGCGGTGGCGGCGACGCAGGTGTAGAGGGAAGTATTCGGGAAGATTTTGAATATACACCCCTTTGGTCGCCGCATATTGTGACCGATGCCAATGGTCGCGCGACTGTTAGCGTTGAGATGCCAGATAACCTGACTCGCTGGCGGCTCGATGCACGCGCCATTACGGCGGACACGCTCGTCGGGCAAGACCAAATCAATATTGTTTCAACGTTGCCGCTGATCATCCGTCCAATTGCACCACGCTTTTTTGTGGTGGGCGATCAACTCTCATTGGCGGCAATCATCAATAACAATACAGAACAACCACAGGTTATCACCGCGCGAATTGAAGCAACCGGCGTACGTATTGAAACACCGGCAGAAATAATGGGACTCGAAATTCCCGCCGGTGGGCGAGTGCGAGTTGAATGGCCAGTCACCGTAGAGAATGCTAAAGGTGTTGATTTGACGGTTTTTGCCAGTAGTGAAAGTGGCTTGGCAGATGCTTCGAAACCGGCGTTGGCGACGGGGGCTAATGGTACTATTCCCGTTTTCCAATACACCGCGCCGGAAACCGTTGCGACCGGTGGTGTACTGTTGGATGAGGGTATGCGGGTTGAGGGCATCAGCTTGCCGCCACGCTATAGCGATGTGGGTGGTACGGTCACCATTCAAGTTGACCCATCACTTGCTGCCGCGACTGTTGACAGTCTTGGCTATTTGCGTAATTTCCCTCATCAATGTATCGAGCAAACGGTGAGTCGGTTTTATCCAAATGCGGTCACTTATAATGCTTTAGAAGCCTTAAATCTGGATGATCCTGAACTCGCGAAAAACCTGCAAACAGCATTAGATCAAGGCTATGACATCCTGTTAAAGGGTCAGAATTCAGAGGGCGGATGGGGCTGGTTTATCGGTATGGATAGCAACGCCTATGTCACTGCTTATGCGTTGTTGGGTTTGCACGAAGCCCAAAAAAGTGGATATGCGGTTGATGCTAACTTACTCACAAATGCTTTGAATTACCTTCAAAGGCACATGCAACGGTTAAGCGTACAAACTCAAGATTGGGAGCTGAATCAGCAGGCATTCTTGCTCTATGTGTTAGCGATTTACGACAAAACGACTGCAGCACGGCTTGATGATTTATATGAATACCGGATCAAAATGTCGCTCGCAGCGCGTTCATATCTCTTAATGGCTTACCTTGAAGTTGCACCCGAAGTCGAATCGGTTGCCGATCTGACGAGTGATCTGACATCCACCGTTATTCTTTCCGCGAATGGCGCACATTGGGAAGAGAAGGAAACGGATTGGTATAACTGGGGGAGTGACACACGGACAACCGCACTTGGATTGCTAGCACTAAGCCGTTCACAACCGGATCAACCGCTCCTACCGAACATTGTACGCTGGTTGATGATTGCACGGCGGGGAGATCATTGGCAGACGACGCAGGAAACGGCTTGGTCTGTGATCGCACTATCCGAATGGATGGTGAAAACGGGCGAGATGCAGGGTGACTACAACTTTAATATCCAACTCAACGATGAGGAACTGGTCAATCGTGAAGTAGTACCTGAAAAAATCCGTACGGGTGAAATGGTTCAGGTTAGCATTGGTGAATTGATCCGTGACGAAATTAATCGGCTGGCTATTGAGCGCGAAACTGGATCGGGCGCACTTTATTATTCAATCTTGCTGAATTTAGAGTTGCCAGCAGATGAGGTGTCAGCGATAAGTCGTGGTGTGCAAGTTGACCGCACCTACTCGATTGGTTCAAGCCGCCAAACGGTCGAGACAGCGCAGGTGGGTGATACGGTAAATGTACGTGTAACCATTAACCTTCCGCAAGATGTCTATTACTTCACATTAGAAGATACCTTACCGGCGGGGCTAGAGATCATTGATCGCAACTTGCTCACAACAGCACAAGCCGGTGAAGATCCGAATCTACAGCGCTTGTACATGGACGATCCTTATTGGTATTGGCGGTCGTGGTACTTTGATCGTACTGAACTACGTGATGAAGGCGCAGTTCTCTATGCGGACTATTTGCCAAAAGGAACCTATATTTACACCTACCAAGCCCGCGCGACAACTGCGGGTACATTTCAGACGTTACCGGCTCAAGGCTATGCTTTTTATCAACCTGAGATTTTCGGGCGTACTGATGGCATGCTGTTTGTTGTACAGCCATAATGCTTTGTTGAGTCTAAGGAAGTTGATTTCTGCGTAAAGAAACGTGGGAAGTCTTTAAACGAGCCTTGTTTAAGATGGCATTTGGCATGGAGTTAAAGTTCAACTGCCATCTTAATGAGGTGATTTAAAAGCATTCGATCGTTACGTCCTACTTATTTTAACCTTTCCCATAATCCGACGAATATTGCGTGTTTATATGCTGACATAAATACGTGTTGGTTTACTCACGCAGACACAGTAGGCAAGATATATGTGTAAATTAATCATGAGTTTGTTGTTCTTGATATGGGTTCTTTCAACTTACGCTGTAACAACTAAAGCTCAAGACAGCGAAATGATTACGGCACAGAATGCAAATCAGTTGACCCAGCTCGGCCAGCTCGGGTATGGGACTATCACAACCTCGAACTGGTCTGAAGATGCGCAATTACTGGCGATTGGTATGTCGCGCGAAATACGGATCTATCGACCTGATCAATCCGAACCTGTAATCATTTCCGGACAACAGCCTGCGGGTTGAGCGGATCCTGCTGGAGATGGTTCGACCGGATCTGGTGCAACCACGACGAGTGCTGCCTGAACGGATTTACCAAGCGTTCCATGCTAACCGTATGACCCCGTCCCAAGTGCTGTGGGAACTGATCCAGACGGACCAACTGGTGGCACGCTAGAACGGAAGACCGTTCAGCAATGTACTGGACTTACTCGGCACTTCCGATGATGAGAGCGAAGCAGAAGCACCGACCTTATCCCCGGAAGAACAGTTGGTACACGATTTAGTTAATCTAGCTGTGACGATCCCTGATGTCGGACAAGCAAATCCACTAACAGTTGTCGATGCCACACAGGGCGTGACGCGCTTGTACCGGATTGAGACAGGTGAACGGCGCTACTGGGCGACTTGGGTGTTACGGGATTTTATCCCCGGCTACGAAAGTGATGGCATGATCCCCTGCATCATCCCTAGCAATCGTGCCTCTGCTTTTCGCCAAGCGAAGGAGAACACAGCACGAAGCGAACTTTCAGCGATCGCGATGGCGTGCCAGACTGCGTTACTTTTATTGTACATACACGGGTATCAAATCCCCGATGGACCTGTTCCCCATGACTTTTATCGACAAGTGCTAAGTCTCACACTCAGGGATAAACGTGAGCATGCAGTGGAAATTCTTTCGTCAATGGGTGGTATAGATCGTCGCCAATTTAGTCGCTTCAAGGCCTTATTACAGCTTTGTGATGAGGCCATTGAACTATCTGATCGGCACTTATTGGATGAAGGACGTTTACGTTATATCACCCAGCTTCAACCAGAAGATCAGATTGAAGTCATACACCAACGCCAACGCCAAAGCCAAAGCATGTGTTGCAATTGGTCAGGTTGATGAAACCATCAAATTTACCTGATGCCTATAACTTGGCACAAGCACTCATTGACGAAGAGAAGAATAAAAACATTGCACGTGCTCGACTACAAAATTTCAAGCAGATCATTGATGAAGCTGAACCTTTTTATCTCAGTCGTAGTGTCAATCAAATTGTCGCCCTAGGGCGACAATTTAGAAGTAATCACATGAATTCAAATATTCGAGCGCCGCCGTAAAAACAAAACCCACCGACGAAAATATGCAGGTGGGTGACGGACTGATTGATACATTAGTGTGTGGTAGCAACAATGTATCACACTCCCTATTCCCCTGCAACTGAATACCCGCCTTTCAGTCCTGTTTCTTGAACCTGATTTCTATTCAGGTTTGCTTGGAGGCACTCATGAATGGCTACGCTGCGGCTGGCACCTCAAATCGCCAGCCAGATCTACTCGCACGCCTACACAATGTAGTTCAGCAGCTCAATCGCTCGGATATTCGCACAGTTTCATCACTGGTTGGAAAAATGCTGGGCGATTAAAACGCGGGTCAAATGGTGCTACGACTTCTGCATTGGTTTCCAAAAGCGAAGAAGGTGGGCGGCTGGGTCTATACGACTGGAACGCGGAATGCAACCTGTCACAAGCACAGGTCAAGAGGGTCCATAGCAAAGATGTGCTTGAGGCTATTAGCATCGAGCGCATGATCATGAAAGCCAACGGCACAACGACCGTACACTATCGTTTGGATGAAAGTGTTCTTATCCAAAAGCTGGCTGCGTTCTTGAATGTCATGCACTTGCAAATCCTGAACTGGATGTGTCCAGAACTGCCCAATGAAAATGGAGGGAATCGCCCATTGGATGAGGCTGATTTAGACAAACCCAATCAGCCAAATCAAACCGATGAATTGGGCGATGATGAGCCAATGCATTCGGCTGAATTCGCCCAATCCATAACAGACTCTGACTCCCAAATAAGACAGCATAATAACGATCAAGATAAACAACAGGACAATGATTTTGCTGCTGTTGTTGAAACTCAAAATAAGAGAGAAGAAATACTGCATTCGCTCGAAGAATTTGGGATTAGTGCCTTGAGAGCCAGTAGTCTGACGAAGCAATACGGAAACACGTACTTAGCCGAGGTTATCAAGCACCCCAAAACACAAAAATGTACGAACCCATCTGGCTATCTTATTGGAGCGCTCAAAGATAATTGGATACTTAGTTCAAAATCAGAAAGAGCGGATTACGCTTGTGGCAACGGAATGGCGTACATCACAGGAAAGTATGCGGCGTTTATAAATCATTAGCTTATCAAATAAACTCAGCAATATTTACAAAAATGAGGCGAATATGTAATACGTCGTATCGATAAAAAGACATTCTCAACACGAACATCACAATCACAAGTACCATCTTCTCATCGATAATACTCAGTGAAATTCTAACTCAATATAATTTGTCTGTTTGATGTATATCATATAAAAAGCACTTGTAATCGATTACAAGTGCTTTTTATTGTCCGGTGCAAAAGGTATCAATTAGCCATGTCGGGCATAGTCGATCACATCAGCAAGTTTGGCGGTTGCTAAACCAATTAACCGATCACCCCCTGCATAATAGAACCATACCTCGTCACCAACGATGTTGTTGGAGCAGCTAAAGATCACCCTATTTACATCACCCTTAAGTTCCCATGTTTCCTGCGGTTCCATAATGTTGCCGATCGGGCGGTGAATAACCTTTGTGGGGTTTTCCAAATCGAGGAGTGCAACCGAATGGCGATACGTCAAATCACTGGTGCTGCTATAGCCGTGATAAAACAGAAGCCAGCCGTGTTCCGTTTTGATAGGCAGGCCGTTACCTCCGATGCTAAGAGCATCCCACCAACTGTTTTCGGAGCGGGGCGGCATTAATACCTGATGGTTATCCCAATGATGCAAATCGTTGCTAAAGCCGATCCAAATATGACGGCTTCGGCGATGTAGGATCACATAGCGACCACCAATTTTTTCCGGGAACAGAATATGGTCTTTATTTTCGGCACGTTCCAACGGCCCTATATCTTCCCAATGGATGAGATTTTCTGAACGGGCAATCATGGGGAAGTAGCTATTGGCACCGTAGGCAGTATAGGTCATATAGAAGATCCCATCTAAAGGTGTTACACGGGGATCTTCGACACCACGATAGTCTTCACGACCATTGTGTGGGGAAAGCACCGGTTGTTCCAAGCGATTCCAGTGTAGGCCATCCGTACTTACCGCATAGCCAATACGTGATACGTAATCATGTCCCTGTGCACGGAAGTGCATATGAAACAAGCCGTTATGCTGGGTTACGGCAGCATTAAACACGTTTTTTGCTTCCCATTCATGCAGTGGGTTTGGATACAGCAGCGGACTCGCAGGATGTCTTTCAAGTTTGAGCATTTTAGGCATTTTCCTTGTGGGCGATGTAGATTTAACTATGCTGATGTTGGATTTATGAGCTTTCTTCATAGGTGATCTTACCAGTGATCGTATCATAAGTTAGGGTAATCAGACGACCGTCTGACAATTGGAACTTGCGCTGCGGCTTTACGGGCTGCACGTAAAATGCATCCACTTTGCTTAAACCATCCTGTCCCGTTCCAGCATATGCATAATGCAAGGGATATTCACCTTCTGTCAGGCGGATTGGGAAACGGGTGACGCGATCTAGCCACCAGTACTCGCTATCAGGTGAGACATTGGTTGGCACAAGCAAGGGATTTTCATCGCCGATTTGAACACTGAGGAATATCGGTTCTTGTTCCCTTGCTGCCTGCTGCTCGGTAGAAAGTGAATCAACCAGCGTAATGGGTAGCAAATTCGAGACGACATCAGGATCTTGTCCGGTCAAATCCATAAATGAATTGCCACCGATGCTGCGACCAACTTCAAGCCCGATCTTAGAACCGACCTGTGGTTGCGACATTCTAATCGATGTCCACGGAATGGCAGCCTCGTAGATAAAGCCGTTATCGGTTTCTGACCAGGCCATTTGCGTATCTTCTAAGAAGTTACTTCTAATCCAGTCCCAGACCTGTGGGCCGTCCGGCGTTTGGGCAAGGCTAAACTTGCTGGAAAGCGAGTTCTTATTCGGGTCACTGACAAAGTAAACCCACGTAGCCTCACCATGCCAGATTTCACTAAGAGTAAAATCTTGGACGTGTTGTGGTGCGCGTACGCTAACCGCGAGATAAAGATTGTCATCGTCCCACGTGAGTTGGACACTGTGGCTATCGACATCTGGTCCCTTCCAGAGACCAACACCGCGCAAAAATTGCTCGCGCGTATTCGAGCCGATGGTTGGAACAGCGTCCCATTCGTCGAGCTTGCCATCAATCTCCGGTTGTGTCGTCACGCGCACTACGGAAGGCGGGCTTGGCGGTGCGCTCTCCGTCTGCCGTAGATGTGCGACATAAACGAAGTAAAGCCCATCCGCAGGAATTTCAATGGAAAGCTCCATCTCATCACCTTCGCCTAAGCCTACATAACGACCACGGCTAATGAACGACGAGCCCACCCAGTCACCTGTGTAGTAAATTGGTTGGCCTGCAATCCGCTGACCGGTTTCAGCCTCTAGGACATCGTAACTGATGCCGCTCACAGATTGTGCATGAAGATAAGGGAGCGCAACCGGAACGTTGTTCACAGCCAAAAGCGTTAGCAAACCCTCAATAGTGGATTCTGCACCGGCATTCTGGTTCACCCGCCAAGAAACCGGTCCTTCAATCCCATCATATACACGACCAGTATCAGGATCATACATTTGTACGCCTGCCATATTGTTGCCAAACAGCCAGCTTGCCGCCAATCCTGCGTAACGTGCGTAAGCTTCGTCACCCGTTGCCTTATACAACGCCACATAGGTTTGAACAATCGAATTGGTACCGTAAGCGATTTGACCGAGACGGTTGGGGACGACACCGATATCGCGGAAACGCTCAAGTAGCAAGTGGCGGATGAGGAATGTATTGGCTTCCTCCGCCGCCGAGTCAACCCAATCCTGACGGTTCAAAACCATGCCAGCTTCAGCGAGCGCTTGACCTTGATGCGCTCCCCAATCATGCCAGTAACCGGGGGCGTTGGTGGTTACCGGGTGCATACCAAAGGGATAGGCTTGATGATTGCCAAGTTGAAATGCGGCAACACCATCAGCGATTTTTTCAATTAAGTTTGCTGTCGTGGGATTAGGATTTGCACGATAATAGGCGACCATGCCTAGCAAGCCAACGCTGGTGCTATCTGCTGCGCCGTTCGGCAGCCATGCGGGAATTTTGAAGCCGTGCAAATCAGTCATATCACCGTAATTGGTAATCATCACACTGATGGCTTGTTCGGTAAGCAAGTAATTTACGGTGAGTTGCTCAGTATATGCGGGGTCAACTTCTTTGAAGATGCGAATGCCTTCACCCAGTGACCATAAAGCACGCATCGCCCACCAGTCAACACTCTTATAACTGGTGTTGCCGGTCTTGTTGATTTCGCCTTCGCGGTCAAATACAAAGTTATAGAAAGCACCATCGGAAGTTTGCATGTACCGCACAAACTCCAAACACAGACGGGCGCGGTGAAGGGCCTCATCTGCTTCCGGCGTGTCTTTCGTCTTCAGTTGCTCATACTGCCACAGGTACACCACAGCCGCACGAGCCACATCATCAACCGCTGTAATACCTTCACCAGCAGCATCTACCCATTCGTAATCCGGCTTCTCAGAATAAATATGGACAATCGCCATATCTTTGCCGTTGATCGTTACCGGTTCGGTTAGAAAATTTAGGTGATCTAAGTTAACGAGGTCGGTTGCTTCCTGAGCATGTGATGGAAGCAAACTAACCGTGAACAAAAAGCCGCAACCAACCAGTACAAATAGTAAAAGTGAGCGTGCTGGTTTAAACATTATTATCCTTTCACGCCGCCGATGTTGATGCCGTCAAGGAACTGCTTTTGTGCGAGGAAGTAAATAATCAACACAGGCACGGACATCATTACGCTCATCGCCATCATGTACTGCCACAAGGGAGCAGTCTTAGACACCGAGTTCTGGAAGAACTGAACCGCGAGCGCCAATGGAAACATCTGGGGTGTAGTCAAATAAAGCAGCGGCCCCTGAAAATTGTTCCAGTTCCCTTGAAAGGACAGCACCGCAATTGCCAGCATGATCGGGCGTATGAGGGGCAGCATAATATGCCAATAGACCTGAACTACACTTGCGCCATCTATAATCGCTGCCTCTTCAATCTCACGCGGAATTGTGAGGAAAAACTGCCGCATCAGGAACACGAAGATTGGTCCCCATGCAAACAGGGACGGCCATGTAAGCGGATCATAGGTGTTGAGCAAACCAAGTTGTTTCCAGATCAAAAAGCCGGGGATGCGGGTGATGATGCTGGGGATCATGACGGTTGCCAGCATAAGGGCGAACACGGTATCCCGCCCGCGCCACTTGAAACGTGCAAAGCCATAAGCGACTAGCGACGCGCTAAAAATTTCACCGAACATTGCCAGCAGTGTCATGAATAAGGTATTGCCCACGATACGCAGGAATGTCATGCCGGGAGCAACTGTACCTAGCCGCGCCCACAGGTCGATGTAGTTCTGCGGCATCGCCGGATTAGGAATAAGCTCAATACGGCTGGTGAATAACTGATCCTGCGATTTTAGCGAGGTCGAGATCATCCAAATAAATGGAATGATCACGATGAGGCCGCCTAGAATAAGCAGGCCGTAAATAATGAACTGACGAATGTGCCAACCACGCGATGTCGGCAGCGGCTGGTTGGAAAGCCACTTTTCGGTGGAAACCGTTGAAGCCATTAGGCAGCCTCCTCACGCGCACCCTGATAAAAGACCCAAGCGGACGACGAGCGAAACACGAGGCCAGTGAGCATCAGAATGACCAAAAGTAATATCCAGCCTTCTGCCGAAGCCAAGCCCATTTTGCGAAGGCTGAATGCTTCGGTATAAATTTGCCAATTCACAAATGTGCCAATCGTCGCGGAGGTTGGAATGAACGCGGCGACTTCGAAAACTTGAAGCGCTGCGATCACACTGATGATGAGGTTATAAAAGAGAGCAGGACTGAGCATGGGGACAGTGACATTACGGAACTTCGCCCATTCACCCGCACCGTCAATTTCGGCTGCTTCGTAAAGTTCTTTGGGAATGCCTTTCAACCCTGCCAGCAGGACAACAGAGTTTGCACCAAATGCGCCCCATAGGCTGAGGATGATGAAGGCAGGCAGCGCGAGATTGGGATCGGTGAACCAGCGCGGCGTTTCCCACCCGAACAAGCGATAAAGCGGTGCGAGGACTGCGTTGAGCAATCCGGAATCCGGCGAAAAAATCCAGCGCCAGAGCAGCGCGGAGGCGACAGCAGGCAAGATAGCAGGCATGTAATAAAGAACACGCCAAAAGCCAAGAAACCTTACTTTTTGGTTCAACAGCATCGCGACACCCAGCGCAGCCATCATCCCGACTGGAACGCTGAGAAATGCATATGGCAGTGTTAAGCGCATCGCACGCCAAAAATCGGCTTCTTTGGCACTAAAGACAGCGCCACCATTACCAATGTTGATGCGCTGCACTTCCTTAAAGCCTGGAGGAATGACATCCGCACTGCGTTGCTCAACCGATTGCAAAGGGCTGACATTAAGGCTGAACAAGTCAGCATAGTTATCTAGCCCCACCCATGTTGGCGCACGCACGAGATTATATTCGGTGAAGCTTAGATATAAAGACGCACCAACTGGAAACACGGTGAAGACCAGAAAACCGATCACCCACGGTAAAACCAGCGTTCGGCCTGCTGCTGCCTCACGTCTTGCACCGAACCGAATTTGCAAGCGGTAGGCGACAACCATGATGACGCCGAGGCCGACGGCAACGAGAGCATAACGAACTAATGTTGGCAGGTAAGTTTGCAGCGCTCCGGGGTCCATCTGCTCACCCTTTTACCATTCTAAAACGGTTGTTTCGTAAAAAATCTAACTTGGATGTTTTCCATAACCGGTAAGCGGCGAATAAGGGTCAGGGTGCAGTCATTCGCACCCTGACCCTATCAACAAAAGCTGAGGACTAACCGGCTGTACTTGGTAGGAATTCTTCCAAACTCGGACGAACCTGAGCAGCCAGTTCAGCGGCTGTGAGATCCGTTTCCTTATTCAACAGTGGGTTGAAGTATTCGCTCCACAACACACCTTCCCACTCCGCATACTTAGGAATGATGCGGAAGGCACTCATATTCTGAGCAGCATCAAGGAAAGCCTGTGCGTTCGCTTCCTTCTGAGGTACGGAAGCGGATAGATGTTCAACAGTTGCCTGAGAAATGCGCGGCGAGACAATCTTCCAACTTGTAATGCCTTCGGTGATGGCAATCAGCGCATCACAGGCTTCTTCGGGGTGGACAGTCGCTGCGTTAACGACCGTGCTGGCCGTCCACGAGAAAGTCATATTGCTGCCGGTGGTCGGATTTTTGGGAACCGGTACAACACCGGGTGTAAAGCCCTGAACGTTGTAATCCTTGTCGTCTGAAGCGCCACCAAAGAACATGCCTACCTTACCGGACGAATACAGCGCATCGAATCCTTGCTCGGCGATGGTATCACTCGAGGGAGCCATCGCGGGGTTATAAACCCAGCTCAGGTAGAAATCCAAACCTGCAACCGCTTCTGGACTATCAATGGCCGAAGTCGTTAAATCTTCGCTAATGACATCGCCACCTGCTTGCCAGATAAACATTTGCGGCGGCGGCCAGCTTCCGACAGATGCAGTACCCCATTGGTCAATCGCACCGTCGCCATCAGTATCCTGTGTGAGTGCAGTTGCATCCGCAATAAAATCATCCCATGTCCAATCGACGGTTGGATACTCTAAGCCGGCTGCATCAAACATGTCTTTATTAAAGTAAACCACGACTGGCTGCGCGATCCACGGCAAGCCATAGAGGGTGTCGCCCTGATATGCTGTTTGGATGACACCGGGATAGTAATCTGCCACATCACCAGCAGTACCGGCTTCGGCATCTGCCACGCAGTCATTCAATGGGAGAAAGCTGCCATCAGCGGCGAGTGACATATGATTCTGATCCATCCACAGCAGATCAGCAGCCGTTCCACCGGCAAGTTGGGTCTGAATTTGAGTGTAATAATCGGCGGGCAAGGGCTGGTGAACGATCTGATATTCAGTATTACCTTCGTTAATGCCGTCGATGATTTCTTGTAGTTCAGCAGCTTCATCAACGCCTGCCCATGTGGATATAGTAATAGTCACGGGTTCCTGCGCCTGTACTGGAATAAGCGCGCCAGACAAGACAAGAATCATGACTATTAAGAGAGAGACAGAACTCTTTCGCATTTTAGACCTCCACTGATAACAATTTTCATTTGATACAGTATGAGGCATCCACTTCGACCAAGACTTTTTAAACCTCCTTTACGGATATGGATCTCTTGCAGATCCACTGGAACTCTAGTGCGTCGAGCCTTGGCAACAGGCTTTTGCGCTTCATTCCAGCCTAACTTGATAATGAGACAGTCGAGGCTCTTTCGATTAACCGAACTGAGATCGTCAAATCGGTTGGAGCCAACGACGGGTCTTCCAGCAGCGCTAACAAACGACGGGCGGCTTCAGCGCCCAACTGCTGTTTGGGAATATTCACGGTGGTAAGGGGAGGATCATTATGAGTCGCCCACGCGATATCGTCAAAGCCAACGACTGACAAGTTTGCTGGTATCTGCAAACCATGCACCCGTGCTGCACGGATTGCACCAATCGCCATCGAGTCGTTGACCGCGCAGACAGCGGTAATATCCGGTGACTCAGCGATTAACTTTTCAAAGGCTTCATAACCCGACTCAATAGTCGTCAGGTCAGCGTAAATGGTAGTCTTTTGCAGTCCCGCCTCATCGAGCGCACGGTGATAACCCTGCACACGCCGCCGGTTGCTCGGCCATTGTGTTGGCCCTGAGAGAATGCCGATCTTTTGATGATTCAGCTCAATGAGATGCCGCGCTGCCTGATAAGCGCCACCTTCATCATCACTGTTGATGCTGTGCGACTGACCATGGTCAAGCTGATTGTCAACCAATACCACCGGCATATCTAAGCGAGTCATCGCCAATACAAAACTGGGACTGATATCTGGGCCAGCTAGGATCATCCCGTCGATGCGCTTCTGCCGTGTAAACCGGAAGTGTTTTGCGTTATTCAAGATTTCATCGCTGATGGTAGCGTACGTCAGATGATAGTCAGAGGCAGAAAGCGCCTGTTCGGCACCACTCATGATCTGGCTGTAAAAGGGATCATTTTGTGCCAATAAACCGGGTTTCTCGTGTACGAAAAAGCCTAAGGCAAATGTTTTTGAAGTTGCGAGACCGCGTGCCATCGCATTCGGCGAATAATTCAACTCGTGTGCTTTTTCGAGAATGCGTGCTCGCAATCCTTCTCCCACACCGGGGCGATCATTCAACGCCCGCGATACAGATGCAATAGAGACATTCAGTTCTTTAGCAATAATCTCAACAATAGATGACATAATTATTTTTGTAACGTAATATTTGCGTAAACGCTTACGTAAAAGATAGAATGTATGGTATCTTTTGTCAAGTTTTTTAGAAGTCTTTTATGCAAAGCTCACAATTCACCTTAGAAATAGCCTTACTATCCTGACACAAATACTGATTTGGAGGTCTGGTTCATGTTCACTCGGCATTCACTCAATCCTTTAATCACACCAAACTCGTTCAAACCGTCGCGCCCCGACTTTGAAATTGTCGGCACCTTCAATGCGGGCGCAGCCACCTATAAGGGTGAGGTTCTATTACTGGTACGAGTTGCTGAACGCCCCATACAAACAGACCCAAATATTGTTCTTTGCCCTTATTTAGCAGTCGATGGAGAACTAATCCTAAAAACTATTCCGCGCCACGATGAGCGGTACGATACGAGTGATTCGCGGCTTGTGATTGATCGGCTAACAGGGAGTACGCTGCTCACCAGCATTAGCCATATCCGGCTAGCACGCAGTCTCGATGGAGTGCATTTTCAAGGGGAAGATCAACCGTGGATAACACCGACTCCACCCTACGAAAATTTTGGTGCGGAAGATGCGCGGGTAACCCAAATCGATGACACTTATTATGTGAATTATTCAGCCGTCAGCGCTCATGGTATCAGTACTGCGCTTGCTTCTACAACCGACTTTAAAACGGTTAATCGGTTAGGGATTATTTTTCCACCAGCAAACCGTGACATGACCTTGTTTCCTCAGCGTATTAACGGGCAGTATGTGGCCTATCACCGGCCGATGCCTTCCGGGTTTGGGCGTTTAAATATTTGGATAGCAACCTCACCGGACTTAATTCATTGGGGAGGACACCAGATTGTCATGCAAGCGTCGGATGATGGTTGGGATAGTGGACGCATCGGTGGAGGAGCGCCACCCGTTTGGACGGAAAAAGGCTGGCTCTCCATTTATCACGCGGCGGATCGTCAAAACCGCTATTGCCTCGGCGCATTCTTGACCCCGTTGGACAAACCAGCGCGCATTATTGCCCACAGTCCGACACCGATTATGATACCGGAAGCGCCTTATGAAACGAACGGTTTTTTCTCGAATGTCGTTTTTAGCTGCGGTGCCATTATCCAGAAAGATATTTTGCGCATTTATTATGGCGCATCTGACCAAGTAATGGCTTTAGCTGAAGCAAATGTTAATGAGGTTCTTGCAACTCTAGAACGTGTGTAAAGTAGTTTATTGGTGAGATATTAGTTTTCCCCTCCCTTGCTTGCGGCTGGGATTGTATTTTATCTGCTGTTTTCGATAACCAGCTTTGTAGCTTCCTATTTACTTGCAATGAATCGCACCTTAAAGTGACCAAATTTTCTGACACATGTTCGCCTTTTCTCTATTAACCCCTGATATCCTGTTCATAGGAGGTCTAACGCTAGCGACGGAGAGATTCACATTAACAACTTATGCGCGCGTGCCATTTTCCGATGTTGGCTGTTTCAAAGTTCCTGAAAGATAAACAGGCGGCCAAACGGTATTTCTGACCGACAACTATCCTGTGAGATAAGTGTCGGCTGAAAACTGCAATGGGGGATACGATTGCGGTATGGGTGTGCTGGATACTTAACCCATCCTCCCTCAATATTAAGCCACCCGATGATAATCATGATGCAAATCACCAAGTATAGGGTGGCCGATAATCTTGCTAGATGCAATGATTTCAGTGGGTTGAGCATCCTTTGGTTCGAGGATAGGTTGTTCAATACCCTGATGCAGTCGCGACCGATTGAAATACGTCATATATTCAAGGACAATCTGATGCAAGCGTGAAGTGCTTAAGATCAGCAGGTGGTCAAGACATTCCCGGCGCAAGCTGCCCATGAAGCATTCACAAATGGCATTGGCTTTCGGCGCTTGATAAGGTGTTTGAGACGAATAATTCTGCTGGCAGTAGCGACATGAGCAAATGTTTCGCCTTGCGCAACTGCTGGGCTAACCAGAAGTCGGTCGGATATGGGGTAACACCTACATGGACGACTCGCCGTGACTCAACGTCAAAGATGAAAATCGCCTTGAAAAAGAGGTTGTAGGTTTGCAGAAGATCACACGCCCAAACGGTATGGGTGTGATTGCGAACAAAGGTTGTCCAATGCTGAGTCGGAGGTCGTTTTCGTCGAACGGAGCGCATATATTTGAGAATGGTACGCTTGCTCACATGAATACCAAGTTTGAGCAGTTTCCCTCGAATACGTTCAGCACCCCATAGATGATTTTCCTGAGCCATTTGGTGGATTAGGCTCATGATTTCGTCTGCTACACGCGGTTGACGATGATGAGTACGTGATTTGAACCGCCAAAAGCGCGAAAGAAATCCCGATGCCAGCGCAATAATGTATCCGGTTGGACGATGAGCAATGTGTGCTTCCAAAACCGAGTGAGCCGCGCCAGTAAAATCAAGCGCATACGATTTCCTTGGCGCAACTGGGGGCGATTGGTGTTTCAGAAGTGATTTTCCATTAAGAATTAACACTTCGATGTATCGGGAAGATCGGATTCGAACATCACCACGCAACAAAAAAGCGCCGTTCAGTCGCTTTCTCGCTTAATCTGGGGAGATCGGAACCGATTCGAACTTTCCTCGGCTGAGAATATCGACTTTTTCCCGTACCGTGTAAAAACTGCGTCATCTAAAAACACAGGAAAAAGAATCTGCCTTACAATGGACACTTTCGTGAGTAGGGGGTGTTCTTATGTTTTGGTTCGCACTCAGTCATTTGTTTTCATCAGTAGTCGATCTCATCACTCTGCGCCAGTCGCCTGACGTTCAAAAAGACATCCAGATTTTGTTGTTGCGACAGCAAGTTCGTGTACTGCAACGGAAGGTACGCCAGCCGAAGCGTTTTTCTCGGCTTGAAAAGATGCTGCTGGCTGTTCTCGTTGCCAAGCTGAGGCGGGTGGCGAGCGATTTCCCTGCACAAGTCCAACCGATACTGATCTTCAGCCCAGATACTGTTTTGTGTTGGCATCGTGAATTGGTTCGACGCAAATGGACGTTTCGACGAAAAGCCTTTCCGGGACGTCCGAAGATCACACCCGAACTCGAAACGCTGGTGCTTCAGTTAGCTCGCGAGAACAGTCGTTGGGGTTATGATCGTATTGAAGGTGAACTGCTCAAACTTGGCTATTCCATCGACCGCTCGACCATCCGTAATCTCCTTAAGCGCCATCGACTTCTACCAGCGCCGAAGCGACAGCCCAAAAGCACTTGGCGCACCTTCCTACGTCATTATCAGCATTCTATGTTGGCGGGTGATTTTTTCACCGTCGAAACGCTCTGGCTAAAGACAGTCTACGTGTTCTTTGTCATTGAATTGGGTACCCGTAGAGTCCACATCGCGGGTTGTACGGAGCATCCTAATTCCCACTGGATCACGCAACAGGCACGTCAACTATGTTGGACGTTTGCAGACAGTGGATCAACGTTTCACTACTTCCTTCACGATCGGGACGCGAAGTTCACAAGGACCTTTGATCAGGTTTTTGCTGCGCAGAACATCAACGTTATTCATACGCCGATACGTGCTCCGAATGCCAATGCTTATGCAGAACGCTGGGTTCGCTCTGTCCGTCAAGAGTGCCTCGATCACCTCATCATCGTCAATGAACGGCATTTGAATGCGGTACTGGAGGAATACGTGGATTACTACAACACCAGACGACCCCATCAGGGAATAAGTCAAAAATCTCCAGAAGGTTCATTTGAACCAGTCAATACAGGAGCGGTTTATCGTCGTGAGTTACTCGGCGGACTGATCAACGATTATGGTTGTGAGGCCGCTTAGCAGGGGGGACCCTTCCCTACAATCGAATTTTTACACGGTATGGGTGTTCAGGCATTGGATTATTCCCCGGATGGACGGTATCTGGCCGCAGGCGGTGGCGAGAATTTGGTTCGTATTTGGGCACTGACGGAAGACATAAATTTTCGGTATACCCACTACGAGCATGGTCGAACTTCCATTCCCGGTGTTGGCAATCCGAAGGGGATTTCGGCTGTGGCATGGAGTCCTGACAGCAGCACGTTGGCAAGCGGTGGTTATGATGCAACAGTCAGACTCTGGCAGCCGGAAACGATGGGAGAAGCACATATACTAAGGCAAGCAGGATGGTATCCCTTATTGCTTCACTGGTTCGCGGATGGTGAACGACTGCTGCTCGGCACTCGTGACACAGAAATCTGGGGAGGTAGGATTCGAACCTACGAATGCCGGATCCAAAGTCCGGAGCCTTGCCGCTTGGCGACTCCCCATCAATAAGTAACAGTATAGCAGAACTCCATACGGCGAAAAAGAGTAAATTCGCAGTAACCTGCAAATATCTCAGTTACTCGGTAGGTTCGGGTCCGGGAATGCATTCCCAAATGAACCGGGGACACGGGTCGGCTCCGGCAGCGGCGGAACATTATAATCAATCGGCAGCGCATCAATGACCGCATTCGTTTCCAGCGCGACCAGCGCAACCCAACCAACGATGCTGTTAAAATCCACCTTGACCCATGGGCTGTAAGGGCTGCGTGCCAGCAGCGTCACGAGTGCCTCGTTAGGGACGGTCGTGATTAGCCCGAAGGCGATGTCCGGCGCTTGCCGCAAATTGACACCAGCAGGTGCAATCACTTTACCGGCGCGCCCCAGTTCACCATAGCGCTGCGGCGGGAGTGGCGTGGCGGAATAAACGGCCTGAATATTGCCAACATTTTGGATGAGCAGTTGGGCGAACATCCAACCGGTTTCGCCGCTGTCCAACCGGACGTGATACCACTGGCTCGTTTCATCTCGACCCAGCACACTTAACACTTGTCCAGCGGGAATCTGAATAATGACACCTGCATCGGTATTGGGCGCGACCCGCAAATTGACTGCGCCGTCCGTGGTCACATAACCGGGTTGTGGCAGGGTAATTGGGCGGTCGAGCAGCGCTACTGGAAAGTTTTTTACCATCATTTCATCGAGCATTGAGGGGAAACTGGGCGAACTGATCGGGCTGGAAAAGTCGGGTGCGTTATAACTCACGGCGCTTTGCTGTCCGGGGCGCATCACCTGTTCTTGCCCACCACTGTACAAGCTGCTTTGGCCGGAAAGGGTGGCGAAAATTGTTTGTGCGCCGGAAGTCTGTACCATCAACGTACCATTTAGCCCGACCGAAACGCCGTTGATGGCAATATTCGTCGGTTGCCCGAAGGGTGTTTGTACAACGTATGCGCTGCGGGGTGCGGTGCCGCAGCTTGGCATTTGTTCACTGGTTTGTACAACCACGGACTGCCATGCGGGATAATCCGAAAATGTATTGTTGACGAGGTTGACATCACCGACCAACAAGCCGGTGTAGCGGATAGGTGTTTGGGGGCGCAGCCACATCAAGCCGCCGTTGCTGTTCTCAACGGCGATAGGTGCAGTGCGCAAGCTGGTGACAACGCTGACATCGACTAACGCGCCAATGGGGTTCAAGGCGTTGCTGACCGGCCCAATTGGTTCGACCTGCGGCGGCGCACCACCGTTGCAAATGTAGCCGACTGTCTCTTTAATGCAGGCGTTGCTAGCGGCTGTCCAAATCGCCTCGACGGCAGGGGCGCAGTCCTGAGCCAATGCCCAGACACCACCTAATACAAGCATGATGATACCGGTCAAGAAGCTGAAGATTGTACGCCGCATGTCACCCACCCATATTGCTGATTTCCACGGTATTTTACCAGAGATTAGCATTTCGAAACGGCATTTGGATTAATAAATGGGGAATGCGTAGGAAACTCACATGCTAATAAGTAGCTTTGACAGTATTTGAAATCTAATCGAGGATTCAACTGAATCTTGATGAAGTCCTGCGCCTCCCTATGTTACACTCAGGCTAGAATTTGAATTGCTCTTAAAGATGAGGGGTGTGATGTGGAGAGTCCCTTGGGCTCTGGCAATCCGCCAGTGATGTTGTTAGCGTCGTTTGCGGATGCCTTTCCCGAACAGGTCGTACAACTATTAGTACGCGCACCGGGGCGCGAAATGTGGATTGCTGCTACCTATTCGGGCGATAACAGTATTACCGTCGTCGCGCCGGAGGTAGAAGGGCGGGCGACTTTTAACCTGCAAAGTGCGAAGGTCAAGCAAACCGCCACCCGCCGACCGCTGCCGCGTTGGGCACGGTATCCAGCAGGAGTTACGCTGATGTTGGCGCAGGATGGGCTCGATTTAATTGGGTTGAATATGGTTGTCATGGGTAACGAACCACCCGGCCCACGTTTTGATTACGGTTCAGGTATGGCTTTCGCTGCGCTCTGGCACGATCTATATCAACTAGATTACACCATTGATACGCTGATCGACCTGTGTGACCGTGCGCGGCGGGAATATGTCGAAGAATAAGAGGTGAATGGGGCAAGCCAGTGACTTGCCCCATTTTAATTAAGCCATAATCGCGTTGATTTCAGCCAATTCTTCTTGTGTAAGCTGCCAGTTCACCGAAGCCGCATTTGCCCGAACTTGCTCAGCAGACGTTGCGCCAGCAATCACCGATGAAATAGCAGATTGGACGATGAGCCATGAGAAAGCCAATTCGAGTATGGTGTGGCCTTTGCCTTCTGCAAAGCGAATAAGCGCCTCGACTTTATCAAGGTTTTCGTCACTCAGCAGTTCACCCTTCGCGTTTTTCAGGCGTGTGCCATCCGGCGCGGGCTGGCCTTTGCGGTATTTACCCGTCAGCAAGCCGTTGGCTAACGGAAAGTAGGGTAAATAGCCAATGCCCAAACGAATGCATTCCGGTAACACATCGGCTTCATCTTTGCGGTTAAACAAACTGTAGTCGTTCTGTACGCTGACGAAACGCGCTGCTCCCTGCTTCACTGCGGCTTCAGCTTCTTGCAACTGTGCCACCGAGAAATTCGAGCAGCCGATTTCGCGTACTTTCCCTGCTTTTACCAGTTCGTCCAGCGCGGCAAGGGTATCCGCGATAGGGGTGTTCTCATCGGGGGTATGAAGCTGGTAAAGATCAATGTAATCCGTATTCAGGCGGCGCAAACTGTCCTCGGCAGCCTGCCGGATGTAGGCGGGGCTTGCACCCCCCGGACGCTCATCACTAATTTTAACGCCGAACTTGGTGGCGATGATCGCTTCTTGTCGCCGTCCGGCCAGCGCTGCCCCAAGTAATTCTTCGCTGCGTGTGCCGCCATAAATATCAGCCGTATCGAAAAAGTTGATGCCTTCGTCAAGGCAGGCGTGAACCACACTGCTGACGGCTTCATCCGCCATGCGCCGACCAAAATTGTTCGTGCCCAAACCAACCAGACTAACTTGAAGTGAACCTAAAGCGCGTGTTTGCATAAGATGTGTCTACTTCTATGATGGATGCGGACAGGGTGATTTGTTGGATAGGGAAACTGGTCGGGGTGCGAACATTTTTACCCCGACCAGCACACCACAGGTTACTTCAGGGTAATCGCACCGATGGCTTGGGCGATGCTGTTTTCCGGTGAGATTTTGATTTGTTCGTCAATCAATACACCATTTTCGTCAATAACCCAGTGCGAACGGGTGATGCCCATATAAGTCTTGCCGTACATCGACTTTTCACCCCACACACCCCATTCTTCAAGGACTTTGTGGTCGACATCCGAAAGCAGGTCATAGGGCAGGTTTTGTTTCTGCTTCCACTTCAGTTGGTCTTTCGGCTCGTCCGCGCTGATGCCTAGCACCACTGCGTTGTCGGCTTGAATCTTGGGGAAGTTATCGCGGAAGCCGCAAGCTTGTGTGGTGCAGCCGGGGGTATCGGCCTTGGGGTAGGCGAACAGGATCACCTTTTTGCCACGAAAATCGCTCAACTTAATCAGCTTGCCGTCCTGATTTGGAAGTTCAAAATCAGGCGCTTTTTCACCAACATTAGGCATGGTTATTCCTCTCGTTATTGTTCAAAAGGTCGTCAGCGTATACGCTGCATGTATTTTTGACGACGATTACAGTCCAAATTGTACCGTATGTCCCCTAACCGTGCGGGATGGCCTTATCACCAATTTCGAGCATAGGGTATTCTTACGGGTGATTACGAATCTATACCCGACCCTAGTTCAACAGGTAGAAACATCCATGAGTTCGATCAATTACAACAATCGTCGTTTTCATATGCGGGATCGCAAGAACCCCGGTCAGTTCACAGACACCATTTTCTACTACAGCCAGACGGATGATGTCGTCTGGGGACATTATGTCGGCGGCGGTTGCAAGTACGGTCAGTTTATGGCAACGGTCGATGAAAACGGCGTATTGAATTTGCGCTTCCAGCACATGACCGATGAAGGGGAATGGCAGTGGGGCAATTCACTTTCAACACCTGAATACTTACCGGATGGACGCATTATGCTGAGCGAGGACTTCTTGATGGAGTCGCACAACCTCAAAGCGATTTCAATTGTCGAGGAACTTGAATAACCAGCAGTTTGTAACGCGGATTTTTTGAGGGCACGCAGCCGTGTGCCCTCAATTTTATTGTCCTATGCGAGCTGGCCTGCGCTGGCTTCGATAGCCTTCATCGCCTTTTCCACGCTGTCGGTCGGGCTAACACCGACTTGTGCATCAATCAACGTGCCCTTCTCATCAATCACCCAGTACGAGCGGACGGCCATCGGGATTTTGATGATGCTCAGTACCGGAATGCCCCACGCACCCCACGCTTCCAAGAATTTGTGATCGGGGTCGGAAAGCAAGTCGTACTGAAGCTTTTTACTCTGCTTCCAGCCTTTGAGGGTTTCAACGCTGTCCGTGCTGACACCGAGCACAACCGCGTTGCTGGACTGGATACGCGGCAGTTCGTCGCGAAAGGCACAGGCTTGGGCATTGCAACCGCCGGTGTTGGCCTTGGGGAAGGCGAAGATCACGACTTTCTGTCCACGAAAATCGCTCAGGTGTACAGTTTTCCCTTCTTGATTCAGGAGTTCAAAGTTCGGTGCTTGTTCACCAACATTGGGCATAGTTGTTTACTTTCATGATTTTATAGGTTTTGATGTCTGCTGATTATAAGCCTGCGCTGGCTGTCTAAGACATAAGCAACCTGTGAGAAATAATTTGCTGTATATCGTTTTGAACGCCTGTCTATATTTACAAGTGGGGCGTAGGCAATCCGTTGTGGATTTCTGGCGAGGGCTGGCTTAGAATGCCCTGTTATGAAACTTCTCAACCGTCTTTCCCTATACATCGACCCTGCCATGCTCCTGACGCTGGTGCTGTGTGTCTTCAGTTTATGGCCTTTGTTTTCCCGCGCTGGCTTACCAAATGGCGATGATGTCCTCTATCATGTTTATCGCGCTGCCGAGATGGACAGGGCATGGGCGAACGGTGTTTACATGCCGCGCTGGGCGGAAGCCTTTTATGAAGGCTACGGCGCACCCCTATTCCACTATTACGCCAGTTTGTCGTACTACACCACCAGCATTTTGACGCGCGTTCTCGGTACGAACGCGGTGGACAGCCTGCGCGTGCTGATCGCGCTGGGGATGCTGGGCGGTGGGTTGGGCATGTACGGCTTCCTGCGTGCTTATGCTGGTAAAGCTGGCGGTGTCATCGCGGCGGTGTGTTATGCCTATTCCCCTTATATCCTATTTACCGAGCCGTATTCACGCGGCGCGTATCCCGAATTTATGGCCTTCGCCCTGTTCCCACTGGTGATGTGGGCATACAGCAGCCTCGTTCGGCGGGGCGGTGCAAGCGCCTTTGTGCTGGCGGCGTTGGGCAGCGCGGCGCTAATCATCACCCATAATCTCATGGCGTTGGTTCTAACAGCATTGCTGGCAGCATGGCTCCTTTGGGAAATGCTTCAACCACAAAGGCACAAAGAATATACCGAGAAGTTAGGCTACTTTCGCAGGTCGGAAATCAGAAACACTTTACTCGCATTTCTTGCCCTTGTGCTGGGCGTTGGGTTGACGGCCTATTTCTGGCTGCCAGTCGCTAAAGAAGGTGACGCGGTTAAACTGAGTAACCTCATTGGTGTCGCCCAGTTGGATTACCGGCGCTTTTTCGTGCCGGTTCTGCACCTGCTCGACTTTTCGCCACGGCTGGATGGCGGTGCGTTCAACGGTTTGGAACACCAGTTGAACCTCGGTGTCGCCCAGTGGACGCTGGCGCTGACGGGTATTGTGGGCATGGTGGTGCTGTGGGTGCGCTCACAAAAGCGTTCCTCCCAACAGCCGTTCGGGCAAACCCTGTTCTTCGGCGTGATGGGCACGGTATTCGTCGGCTTGATGCTGCCTGCGGCGGGTGGGTTATGGGCGGTCATTTCACCGTTAGCCTTCCTGCAATTTCCGTGGCGGCTGCTGGGGCCAGCGGCTTTTTGCCTCGCGGTGCTGGCAGGGATGAATGCCTGTTGGCTGGCGAAGCTGCCCATGCAGGTTGGTGCAGGGCTGGCAGCGGCTATCATCCTTTTTGTGATCGCATTGGCTTCTCCTTTGCTCTACATTCCTGAATGGACAAATATCACGGTCGATACCTCGGTGGCGGCCTACCAGCAGGCCGAAGTGTTGGGCTTGCAGCGGGCGACTACCTTTTCCAACGAGTATTTACCGGCAGCGGTTTCGGTCGAACCGGGGGCAACCCCGCGCTTGATGGCGGATTATGCGGATGGTTATCCGATTAACAAAGCCCATATCGAAACCCTCCCTGAAGGCGTGACGCTTACCCCCATTAACCATACACCCCAATCCGATGCGTGGACGGTTGAAAGCCCGACCGACTTCACGCTCGAAGTTCTCACTTACGACTGGGTTGGTTGGACGGCAGAAGTCGATGGTCAGGTTGTGCCGATTACACCATCCGACCCCCACGGGCTGATTACCTTCCCCGTACCAGCCGGTTCGCATACCGTGCGCGTGTATTTGGGCAGCACACCGGCGCGGGACATCGGGAACGCGATTTCGTTGGTGAGCCTGTTGGTGTTGGCGGGCGCGATCATCGGGATAAAAATTAAACTGCCAAAACACCAAGAGCGCCAAGAATACACAGAGAAACCATCAATCTTAATCGGTCTAGGCATCGGTACCGTAATCGCATTCGTGTTCCTTTTTATATACATGCGTGAGGGTGGGGCATGGGTGGTGTCTCCGGTAGGCGAGGCGTTGTTGGCTGAACACCGCACGGATTACAGCTTAGGCGAACAAATCCGGCTGATCGGCTATGATGTGAATGGCGAGTCATTTCGGGCGGGTGACCGGATCGAGTTAAAGGTGTACTGGTACACGACCGCACCGATTGAGTACGGCTACGCAAGTTTCGTGCATATCTCTACGGGCGGCCCACCGTTCGCACAGGCCGATAAGCTCAATCCGGCGGACATACCCACGAAAGTGTGGCCTTCAACTGGCTACCTGCATGATGATTATGTGATCGACTTACCTGCCGATATGCCAGCAGGTGAGTACAAGGTGGTGATCGGCCTATACACCTGCGATACGCGGCCTGTGGGTGACTGCGGGAATGGTGACCGTTTAGCGGTGACCGACGCAAACGGGCAGGCAGCGGGTGATATGGTGCAGTTGGCGACGATCAATGTTCATCCGTGATAGTCATCAGTCAAATACAAAGAAAGTTGATGGCTGGCTGGCAAATTTGGCAGCAATTTCGGCAATGGCAAATGGCAACTTGTGCGTTTGTTGGCATCATTCTCGGCTAAGATGTTGGCAATATTGGCAAAAATTGTGGATTCGTGTGCCGCCGCCAAAATTGCCAATTAGTAGTTTTAAGTTTCAAGTACCAAGTTTCAAGTTTCCAGAGAAAGCAAGAGATTTGCTGCAAATCGGGTGATAGGGCTGCTGCTGCAACGTTTGCTGCAAAAGAAGTCTTTAGTCATTAGTCAACAGGTGACAGTCAAATACAAATGCGAGTTGCCCAGTGGATAAGGTTGTTAAGTTGCGGTGGAGACCCGTTAGAGCGGAATGGCCTGAGAGCATTCCCTACAAAAAGCATAACCTATCTGGTGTGTGAAAGGGTGACCATTTGGAAGAACATTTGGTAGCTTTTAAGACACGGCGGCACAAACCATTTTGAGAGAGCCGGATTGTTAAGCGGGTTTGTGGACGGTTGATTTTTGGTAGACAAGGTTAGGAAAAACAAACGGTGCGACGATTAATCGGGCTGGCGGCGTTGGTGGGTTTGGTAGTCATTTACTTAACGACGCTGCAAACCATCCCCAACGGTTCAGAACATTATTACATGATCGACGTGGGCGAAACCCAGAACGTACTCAACCAATGGGGAACGCTGCATGCCACTGGCTATCCGCTGTATGTGATCGTCAGCAATATGCTGGTGGCGCTGCTGCGGGTGATCGGTATCAGTGCGGCGACTGCGCCGGCTGTCACCTCGCTCATTTACGCGGTGGTGGCGTTGGGACTGGTTTACTTGCTGGCGGTCGAGGTCACGGAAAAGCGCTGGCTTGCCGCAGGCATGGTGGTGCTGTTCGGCTTAACGCGGACGGTCTGGGTACACGCCGCGATTGCCGAGGTGTATTCCTTCGGCTTGATGATCCTCGCAGCGCTGCTGTACATCGCGCTGCGGCGAAAGCCTATTCGTGGGCGGGTGTACTGGTTGGCACTGCTGGGCGGCATCGGCGCGTTCCACCATCGGGCGATAGCGATGGTGGCTCCGGCGTTGGTCTACGCAGTTTGGGGCGAGATTGTCGGGCAGGTTTCAGAGGACGATGGTGAACGATCACGGCTGAGGCACGCCGCCTCCCTACAGACAATCTTGCAGCGAGTGGTGATTTGTGGCCTGCTGGGGCTGCTCGGCTTTGCGCAGTACGCTTATTTACCGCTGCGTGCGCAGGCCGGTGCGAAGTGGGTTTACGGCGAACCGGGGACTTGGGACGGCTTCTGGGATCAGTTCTTGGGGCGCGAGGCGTCGCGGTTTATTGGGATGCCGACG
>JAPUDW010000271.1:52105-57573 GCA_027492915.1 Bacteroidota bacterium
CCTCGCGCTTTATCGGCGCGCCGTCCACCAACGCAGGCTTACAGGCCAATTTTAACCTCGTGAATACCGTACTGGTAACGGATCTAACGCAGGTGGGGGTGCTGCTCGGCGTGGTTGGCTTGCTGCTGGCGCTGTGGAATCCGGCGCGGCGCAAAGTGGCGGTTACGATGCTGCTAAGCGGCGGGGTGGCGTATGCCTTCCATGTGCTGCTGTATACCGATGTGCTGTCGGCGCTGATCCTACCGATCACGCTGGCACTGGCCTTCGGTTGGCTGCTGCTGGCGGAAGCGATTCAAACATTTTTTACCACATCCCCACAGCGATTAGTCGCAAATGCTGCTTTGGCGCTTGTGAGTCTGGTATTCGGGGGGATTTTGGTGACGCAGAATTTGCCCTTTATCCGCGAGATGACGACCAACACCACTGGCCTCGAAACGATTGAGATTGCCAAAGGTGCGCCCGAAGGTTCGGTGCTGATGCTGGATTGGGGGCCGCGTTATTTTGCAGTCGCCTTTGCCCAAGACCTGATGGGCGACATACCGACAGTCACGTTGGCGACGCACAAGGCGGATTTTAGGGCGCTGATGCTGGAGCAGGCGCGAGAGTTGGTCACGGCGGACTTTACGTTTTACAATCGACCTGTAAGCTGGTGGGAAGAGCAGCTTGGTCAGCCGGTGTATTTACGAGCCGCCGCGCCGCATCTGGTCGAGATCGGCACCAGCCCACTGCTGGCGGACTCAATCGACGGGCGAGGGATTCAAGTTCAACAGGTGGATGTGGTTTGCACGGCACAGACGATTGAACTGCGTGTGAATTGGATGGCGGCTGATACCCCCGACCATGACTTGAGTGTGTTCGTTCACCTGCTGGATAAAAATGGTGCGATGATTGGGCAGGCAGATGCCGCCTCTCCGGTTTTTGGCTGGCGACCGCTCACAAGCTGGCAAGTGAGTGAACGGGTGCATGATGTTTACGTGCTGCCGCGTGTGCCGAACGCCGACAGCATCGCTTACGGGTTGTATCGCCAGCTCCCAAGCGGCGAGTTTGATAATGAATATACATTTAGCGCGGCGGTGAAGTGTGAAAAGTGATAAGCAGTTTCAAGTCACAAGTTACAAGTTGCAAGTTGCAGATGACGAGCAGCCACGCGAAGAAAATTGTTTATCAATCATGGGTCGGAGGGTAAAATCCGTCCTATTGTCGCTGATACAAGGTGCGGTGGTCGTGCTGTTAATAGGAGCCTGTACCCCCACCACGACGACCGAAGCAACCTTTACACCACCGGCGGTACAAGCCAAGATACTGGTCACTGTCGCGCTTTCGCCCACGCCCAACGCCGAGCAGCAGCAGGCGCTCGCTGCCGCGAACCCGCCGACTGCAACCTCTATTGTGGTGCCGACGGCGACCGCGACACCTTACATTGGCGTTTTCCTTGGTGAAGTGGAAACGGTGGCAGATGGCGGAGCGGTTATTGCGCCGGCGCTGCTCGGTGCGGCGACTTCCAGCGTATCCGTAACCCTTGTTAGCGGGCCGGTGTGTCCTGCGCAGGCCGATGCAATGTTCGGTACCCGCTGGTCGGAAAATGTGGATGTTAGTACAGCGCTCGGCTGCCCGATTGAAAGCGGGGCGAGCCACACCGGAACGCTGCAACTGTTCGAGCGCGGGGTGATGTACTTTATCCCGACGGGCGAAATTTGGGCGATTGCCCCCGCCATCAGCCGTGTTTGGTATGCACCCAATGCCCCGCCGGTACAGCCGGGAGACATTGTGGTGCCGGAAGGCATGATGGCACCATCGCTGGGCTTTGGCGCGGTGTGGCGTGGTTTACCGGGTGTGCAAGACTCTCTGGGCTTCGCACGAACGGCGGAGGAAGGCAGTAAACTGGTGACTCAGAAGTTCCAGAACGGCATTTTACTTTCGGACGGTGGCAGCGGGCAGGTGTTTGTGCTGCTGGCTGATGGCCGCGCATTCGGCCCGTATTAAAGCCGTAAACCTCGAATCCCTGTAGGGCAGCGGGTTAATCAGTGATTGACCGTTGAATGCCACGATTCCGATGATGACACCCGTTTTCGGAGTGTTTGAGGTTGGCAATCGGCCTAGAATGAAAAGCTAAAGTCGAATATCGGAATCCTCATGCGCCACCTCACCACCTTACATCCCACGCCGCCTTACAACTTCCCGCTGCTGCTGGATTTCCTCACACGCTTTGCCCATCCGACACTCAATGTGGTGGAGGAGGACGCTTACTGGCGCGTCGTGCAGTCCACAAATGGTCTAGCGCTGCTGCGGGTGACGGGCAGCGGCACACCCGAACAGCCGCAGTTGGATGTGCATATCGCCGCCAGCCGTGGGGATGTGGATGACACCGAATTAATCGACGGCATCCAGCATATCCTGCCCACCACCCACAATTGGAGCGGCTTTTATGACTCGGCGCGAGTTGATGTGGGTTTGTGGGGCGTGGTCGCGCCGCTGCTTGGTTTGCCGGAAATCCGTACCGCCAGCGTGTTCGAGGCGCTCATGCAAACCGTTATCGAGCAGCAGATTAGCTGGGTGACGGCACAGCGGGCGCAGCGGTGGCTCGTCGAGTGGGCGGGTAACACGGTCGAGTATGCGGGGCGTGTGCATTACGCCTTTCCAACGCCTGCCCAGATTGCCGCCGCATCGGTTGATGACCTCAAGCCGCTAAAGATCACCTTCAAACGTATGGCGCTGATGATCGACCTCGCCGCGCAGGTCGCCAGCGGTGCGCTCGACCTTGAACGCCTGCGTGACATCGCTCCCGCCGAAGCTTACCAGCAGTTGACCGCCATTAAAGGCATCGGTCATTGGACAGCCGCCGTGACGCTCGAACGCGCCTTCGGTTACACCGATTGGGTAGCCTATAACGATGTCGTGCTGCAAGCCGCCACCAACCGCTATTTGCTCGGTGGCAGCGGTCGCATCCCGCCGGAGTTGGTGGCGCAAACCTTCGCCCAATACGGTGAACACGCCGGCATCGCCGCCCGCTACACCATGTTCCGCTGGGTGTTCGAGCAGTACCCGCCGCGAGGGGATCACACTTAACCGCATGGTTTTGTTCCTTTCTCCCCTGTTACTACGGGGCAGAAGGTAAGCGCCGAACTGAGCTTGCCGCAAGGTAGGCGCTATGGGATGAGGGGGTTAATTCCCCTGCCACGATTGCAGCGCCCGTAGCTGCGCCGTTTTCTTCGACTGGTGTGCCGACATCCGCTGGAGTACATCATCAAGGATCGTCACCGCCTCGCGGATATACGCTCCCTTGTTCAGCATCACACATTCCGACCGTTCAGCCATCGCCGCATCGGTCATTTCGGCGCGGGAAGGCCGCCCTTTCTTGACGAGGTTTTCCAACACCTGTGTCGCCCAGATGACCGGCACATGCGCCGCCTCGCACAACCACAAGATTTGCTCCTGCATCTCCGCCAGCCGCTGGTAGCCAATTTCCACCGCCAAATCCCCACGCGCGATCATCACGCCGAAGGGCTGCTTACCGGCTGCCTGCACCATAATCTCCGGCAAATTGGTAACTGCCCGCCGTGTTTCGACCTTGGCGACAATCGCAATTTTTGTCGGGTCAACCAGCCGTTCTGCCAGCGCTTGTTGCAGCAGCGCCACGTCGTTCGCCTCCTGCACAAACGAGTAGTTAATGATGTCGGCGTTGTGCGCCACGAAGTCGAGGTCGATCAAATCTTGCTCGGTCAGCGCGGGGATCGTCAGTTCGGTGTCGGGGAAGTTAATGCCTTTTTCGGCTTTGAGCTTTTCGCCCTTCTCGCTGGCCTGTGTCACCGTCAGCACCAGCGCATCCGGTTCCACCGTTTCGACCACGCAGCCTAATTTACCGTCGTCAATCCACACCTGTACGCCGGTTTCCACCGCCTCGAAAATGTGCGGCAGCGAACACTGTGCTTGAAAGGGATAGTCGTCCGATTTTTCCGGTTTATCCTTTGTCAGCCGCAGCTTGTCGCCGATTTTCAACCGCTCGCCATCCGGTACGATAATATTCTGGGTGCGGATTTTTGGGCCGCCTAGATCCATCGACACTTTACATTTCAGCCCCGTTTCCGCCTCTGCCCGCCGCAAGTGGGTGATCATCGCCCCCCATTCTTTCGGTGTATCGTGGGCGCAGTTGATGCGGATGCAGTTCATCCCGTGTTCCAGTAAATCGCGAATTAGGTCATAATCGCCGGCTGCTTCGGTCGGCATCGTCACCATAATCCGCACTCGCCGCTCGTCCGGCGGTTCGCCGAAAACATGGCTTGTCTGTCGGTAAAGCAGTCGTTCGCCCCGCGCAAACAGGTTGGCGCGTGGGCGTGGAATATCCTCGCCACACACCGCGCCTAATGTGGAAATCACCGCGTCGAGGTTGGGCAGCACTCGTGCTTCGATGCGCCCCAGCGACGATAACCCCCACGGTGTAAGTGCGGCTTGCAGCGGGCGCAAATCACGCTTGCGCAGCGCCAGATACAGTGCCAGATTATGTGCGCTCAGGTAAAAACTGCGCCTGAGGATAGACGGCTGCCATTGGGCGAATATTTCATTGCCTTCGTCGCAAATGTCCTGTCGCAGGTCGCGCAGGGTGTTCAATAACTCGTAAGGTTTCGTTTGGGTTGGAGAAGTGGATAAGCGGGTTTGCATGGTGTGTCCTTTACAACATCTTCTCACTCTATGCCTGCCAGAGCATAAAGTGATGTGTTACTCGTCGTGAGTTTGGCGTGTAATTCCGCCTATTCTGGGTGATGGGGATGAGTTAGTGCTTAAGAATGCCTGCACTGTGGATGTGCGAACACCCGTAGATTCGGATTTAGCGTGTCGAGGAAGTGGTTTCAACCAACCCCCGTATGCCATGCGGATACAGCCTTCCGTGCTGCTTGACTCTTAATACAGTCGCAAAGACATAAACTCTGCCCCCTTGTTGCCAACATTGAACATTTCTCGGTGCCGCACGTTAAGTACGTCATAACGTCTCATCACAAAGGCTACCCATCATGGAAATATCCGATTCGGTTAAAACGGCTGCACCCGAACCTGTTGTACAGCCGTCTCTCTTTAGCGCTTTGAAGGTTCGCGACTTCCGCCTCGTTTGGGCAGGCGAAAGTATCTCGCTGCTCGGTGATCAATTTTATATGATCGCGCTGCCGTGGCTCACGCTCCAACTCACAGGTTCGGGTTTGGCGCTGGGCACTGTAGCCGCCGCTGCTGGTATCCCGCGTGCGGTGTTCATGCTGCTGGGCGGCGCGGCGACTGACCGCTTCTCCCCGCGGAGTGTCATGCTCGTCACGAATATAGTGCGTGTCGTCCTCGCTGCCTTGATTGCTATCCTTGTGCTGACTCATAATATACAGTTGTGGATGCTGGTCGTCGCCGCGTTGACATTCTGTTTTGTGGATGCCTTTTTCTTCCCTGCTGGCAGCGCTCTCGTCACCATGATCGTCAGCAAGGAACAAATT
>JAPUDW010000272.1 GCA_027492915.1 Bacteroidota bacterium
CCGAGCGACAGTGAGCGACGATGGTTGATGATAAATGACACTTCATCTGTATTCAGATACCGATCAGCGATATCGAAGCGCTGCCCATTCTTCACCGCCAGCGGGAACGTAATCAACTTGCTATCCACATCGTACAAGGCGAGGTAAAGCTGCTCGGCCTTGGTGAGCTGTGGCACTTGATCGCGAATAACAGCAATCATGTCCTCAATCTTGAGGGTCGCAGCAATGGATTGGCTCAAGTTGTTGATGAGGAAGCCTTCTTCGACCAGCGCGGCGGTTTCGGTCGAGAGGCGGGCGTTCTGAATAGCGATGGCCGACTGTGCGCCGAGTGCCTGCGCCAACCGGATTTCGCGGTGGCTAAATTCGCGGCGTTGAGCGGTCTGCTGCACTTGAATAAGACCAATCGCTTGCTCACGCACGATCAACGGAATAAGTACGCGCAGGCGATCACCATTGCGCGTCAATTCTTCCAACTCGGTTGCATCAGCGTCCGGTTGGTTGGTACTAATAACCACGATTTGCGCTTCTTGCAGCGCCTTCAACTTGGCGGGGTAGTGCCGCAGGTTGTAGCGTGTACCTTTAGGCGCAACGCGGTCAGACTCACCGTAACGCCCTTGATCGGTTTCGACCTGCAAGATATTTTCGACGTTATCCCACATCATGACAGCGCAGTCGTCCATTTCGAGCGCGTGCAGCATCAAGTCCACTACGCTGCGGAAGGCATCTTCAAGATTGAGTGTGAGTGACGTGGCCTGTGCCGCTTCGAGCAAGGTTTCCAGTTCGCGGGTACGGATGAGAGTCTGTTCCAGCAAATTGGTGTTCTGCACCGCAATAGCCGCCTGATTAGCGATAATCAAGCTCAAGTCAATTTGCTCCGGTGTAAAGAACCGCGCCTCTGTTTTCACCTCAGAGTCAAACGCACCAATAACCTGCCCTGCCACCGTCATCGGGATCATGACATATGACACGACGTTATGCGCTTCCATTTCGATGCGCAGCGGGTCAGTCTCCGCAAGCTGGGTTACGTCATGCATAATCACCGGCGCGGCGGTACGGCGAACCATCTGGTAGGGTGCGCTCTGGTTCAGGTTAATCACATCATCCGGCGGTTCATCACCACGCGGGTACTGCATAACAACCTGCCCGATTTGCAAACCACGCTCGAAGATGAGCGCACGAGCCTCATCCACTTTCAGGGTTTGGGCAATTTCGCGCAGGGCGATTTCGAGAATATTTTCGCTGTCGAGTGACTGTGCCAGCAGCACCGATACACGGTTCAGCAGTCCAAGACGTTCGGTCTGGTACTGCGCCTCGGTATACAGATTCGCGTTTTCCAGCGCAATCGCCATCTGGTTTGCGAAGGCAAAGGCCGCCTGTTCTGCCTGTTCATCGTAGAAAGCCGCTTCCTCTTTGGCGAGTGCGATCACACCGACCACGTTACCTTGATTAACCAGCGGAATACCCAACCAACTCTGGGCATTATTATCACCGGGCAAGGTATCCAATTTCAGAAGGTGGTCGATACGCAGCGGCGCTTTCAGTTCAATGACTTTACGCATCCGGTCATGGTTCGCCAGATTGACGCTCATCTGACCCGCGGCTACTGTGGTGTTACCACTGCTGCCTTCAAGTGTTAGCAACTCATCGTGGCGGCTCCAAAGGGTCATGGTGTCGTAGTTCAAAACGCGACCGATTTCATCAAGTGCGAGGTTAATAACCGCCTCACGGTTGAGGGATGCCGTGATGCGGCTGGAGACTTCCGTAAGCACACCGAGCTGGTTCGCACGGGCTTCAAGGTCTTTTTCGAGCATGGCACGTTCAGTCACATCTTCGACCAGCAGCACGACACCGCGAATGCTATCAGCACTCTTCAGCGGGTAAGAATAGAAATTTCGGACGCTTACCCCTCCATCCTCGGTACGCAACGTTTGCCCGATTTTCTCGCGTGGGATGCCGGTTTCCAAAACACTCAGCAAATCGTCCTTCACAATGTCGATAAGGTCAGGGCGATAGGCGAAAAGATCCTGACGAATAGCTTCTTCTGGCTTCCATCCGTAACGATCTTCCATAAAGTCATTGATCGACAGAATGCGACCGGATTTATCCAACACCACGATACCCTGCTGGATTGATTCAACGACTGACTCATTGAACAGTTGCAGGTTAAGCGCCTGATTGAACGAGAACGAGTTTTGGATAGACAACGCTGCCACGTTGGCAACACGCTTGAGCAAGGGGCGAAACTCATCAAAGGCCGACGTGTCCGACTGATGGCTGCCGATATGCAGAGCACCCAGCGCTTTACCGCCGGTCATCAGCGGAATAACCATTGACACCTGTTCGCCCTGCGCGTGCCACGCTTGCAAATCAGGATACGCTGCCGATGCTGGATCACTCGCTAAATACAGTTCATCCTGCCCATCCAGAATCGCTTTCATCAACGCCGTGCCTTCCATGTGCAGGCGGTTTTCACGGTTGGTGACGAGCGAGCCATCATTCTGAATATTGATCTTGAGCATGTCATAAGCACCGGTTTCAGCATTCGCCAGCGCCAAATTCAACTGGTTGATCGGAATAAGCCGCAGCACCCCGTAAGCAATCGACTCGACAATCTGGGTGGTGTCAAGCGAACTAGAGATGGCTTCCATCATCTGGTTCAAGCGCATTTCCTGTTCGGCGCTTTGAATACTTTCCAGGTATAAGCGGATATTTTCAATACTGGCTTCGGCTTCATGGGCGAAGATTTCCAGCACTTCCATAATGCTGCGATCAGGCCGCAGGTTATCTTGTGGCCGGTCAAGACTCATAACACCCAGTAAGCGACCATCCGGCGCGTACAGTGGGACGAGTAGCATATCCCCATCATGCCAGTGCTTGGGGCTGGGGCTGAACGTCAAGCCGCGTTTGCCGGGAAAGTCAATAAACAGGGTTTTGAGGCTAACATTTCCCCAATCGGCAGCTTTTTCGGCAGGGAAGAAATACGACTCGCTGATCTGGTATTGAGGTTGCAAAAGCGCGTTCAGATCTTCTTCAGACATGCTGAACAATTTGCTATGTTCGAAGTCCTCTAGCGGCATACCGAACTGCGCTTCACGCTTTAACAGGTTGGTTTCGCTGGCGGTTAACGCCACCACACCCAGCGTATAACCAAGTGCGTCCTGAATACTTTCGAGGATGGTTTCAAGCATCGTCACACGGTCAAGGTTGCCTTGCAGCGATTGACCGAGTTCAAAGATTTCATTCAACTGCTCGACACGGCGGCGCAAGCGATTACCACGATCAATCTGTTCTTGATAACGCACATAGTTGCCGTAACCCAGCGAGGCTTTGGCAGCTAACGTTAGCAAGAAGGCAGCGGCGCGATCATCAAAATTATTGGCGCGTTTGTGGAACAAGTGGATAACACCCACCACTTGATCTTCATAGATAAAAGCAGCAGCCAACGCGGAACGGGCATCCGCCGGAATAGCTGGCATAGAGGCGGTCAGATAATCACCGATCAGCACCGTACTCGCCCCGCGTGAAATCGCCTCGCGTTCAATACCGGCAATACCGACAGTGCGTTTGAGATCGCCCAAACGACGATCAAGTTCTGGATCATCAATATTCACCCATTGGTCATTGGGCTTGAGCAAAATGACACTGCTGCCATCCGCAAGCGTGGCTTGGGCAGCTTCGGTACGAATGACATCCAGAACCTGATTCAGATCAAGGGTTTCCGCGAGTGTATTACTGATGCGCGAAATGGCATCCAGTTCGAGCAAGCGGCGATTCAGGTTGTCGCCTGCCGCTTCGTAAAGACGCAAGCGTTCAATCGTCGCCGCGATCTGTGCAGCAATCGCCGACAGCATTTCGACATCGGCGCTTGAGTACGGCGTTCCTTCGCGATTAGCGATACCAATCTCGCCTAAACTGCGATCAGCAACCAGCAGCGGAACCTGCACACATGCCTTAAGACCAAACTTTAAAGCGACCTGCTTATACGACTCGGTAATCGCAGTATTATTGGCAAGATCATTACTGACGAATGGTTGGCGGGTGAGCGCCGTACTGTTTTCGAAATTCTGGCTGTAGACATCAATGACGATGGGTTCCGCCAGTTCACGTCCATATACCCAGCGCGGATAAGTGACGAGGCTGCCTGCCTGTTGGTCAAGCGAGTTGATGTAAACCAAAGGACTGCGGGTAAGTGTAGCGATTTCCGCCAATACCGGCATAAATGAGTCTTCGGGCTTGAGGACAGCACCCGCCAACTCGGCGACCGTACGTAAGCTCGTGGCTTGTTGAGCGCTGCGCTGCATATCACGGTACAGGCGCGCATTTTCGATCATCGCCGCGACCTGCGTAGCAAAGATCAGCAGCAGCTTACCATCTTTGTCGGTAAAGTCCTCGCCGCTGATCTTGTTGGAGGCTTGCACGACACCTAAACGGCGACCACCGACCGACAGCACTGCGAACAAGGTTTTATCGACATGAAGGCGAGCTGCGAAGTCCGCTAGGCCAGCGGCGTGTACCACCGCGTCAGTTTGGGCGCGGTTGGTGAACCAGTAATCAACCTCATCCCAGATGCTTTCAAGCGGGCTGCCGGGTGCAAACGTAATGCGGTAGTCCCGCAGTGCTTCATCCTCAACCCCATAGAACGGCAGTTGAGACTGTAATTGATTATGCTGAGTATCAAAAAGTAAGATACCGCACATCGTCACGCCCATCTGGTTCGCGATACGCGTATTGATGGTCGAGTAAAATTCTTCCTCGCGGCTGAGCGAACCGATAGCTTGTGTCAATTCTTGCAAACCGCTGATTTCTGTATCACGGCGGTCTTCCTTCTGACTGAGGCGTAGGTTCTCTACCACAACAGCAGCCTGTGCCACCAGCAACTTCATCTCTTTAATATCTTGTGAGCTAAACCCACGCGCTGACCGTTTGTTGCTGATCTGTATCATGCCGATGCGGCGGTCACCAATTTGCAGCGGCAGCAAAGCAGTGTTTTTGATACCAGCGATATTGAAAATCGGTTTCAGGCCAAGTGCTTCAATCAGCGGTTCATCCGCCACATCGTTGGTCACCCAATATTCCTGCCGCTCGTAAATGTCACGCTGGGGGCTGTCATCCGGCAGCGGGATAATGCAGCTTTGTGCTAACTGGTCAGGCAAACCATAGAAAGGTAATTCCGGTAGCAAGGCACGGCGGCTTTCGTCGTACAAAAGTACGCCTGATACATTAGCTGAAACAATCTTCGCGACCCGTTCATTCAAAGACTGATAGGTTGAACGCGCGTCCATATTCGCGCTATCAACCTGATTCAGTTCACCAATCGTCGCCATATCATCGATGCGTTTGGCCTGTTCACCATAGAGTTCGGTGTTGTAGATGGAGATGGCGACCTGTTTGCTGACCGCTTGGAGCATGGCTAAATGCGTCTGGTTAAAGCTGCCAGCCTGCTTATGCGCCAATTCCAGCGTACCGATGAAGCGTTCGCCCAACATAAGTGGCACACCGACAAAACTCTGGTAGAAGCTGGGGAGCTTCGGTTGTAGAGCAGTTGCCTCGCGCACACTGCCTACCAAGGCGGGCTTACGCTGTTGGGCAATCCAGCCGCTGATACCTTCACCGAGATTATAATCGCCACCATTTTCTTGCAACTTGATGATGTAACCAGAGTCACCGACCCAACCAGAAGGAGACAGGCGCTTGGTGCTTTCATCCCAGATGCAAATCTCGCCAGCACTGGCAGGTACAGCTTTCATCACAATTGTGAGCAGTGCTTGGTACACCTGCTGTAAACCCATACTGGCATTGATGGTTTCACCAATCTCATTGATGGTGTTCATCGCCAGCGTCAAGTCAAGCGAATTGGGGTGGTTCGTGTTGTTGGCGATCTCGCGCATAACGATAACCGTTCGCGTTTCAGCGCCGGTCGGGATGCTATGCGAAGATGCTTCTACCCAGCGGTTGCCAAGTTGGAATGACGCCTGCCCCTGCCCCGCGAACAACTCAAGGAAGCTGTCGGTCGGTTGGGTCATCGCAGCAATGTATTCGAGGCTCGGCTCGCCCCCATTCATCCCGATCCATGTACGGGCTTTCTCGTTGACGAATACCAACTGCCCGTGTTCGCGCGAAACCAGTACGGCATCGTCACCGGACGCGACGGGTAGGTCAATGGTAGAGGCTTGTTCCGCAGTGGGGATGTAACCCAATGCCTGCCGCTGCCGTGACCACACGAACAACCCGGCAATGATGACCAGCCCACCAAGGAAGAGAAGTAATCCTAATCCCATAAGGTGCTACCTATACACTCAGGCTACGGTTTGAAAATGAAAGATCAACCAACTGAAATGTGGTTGATCGTGAAAAACGAAGTTTGATTTTGTATTCACGGGCAGGAGAAAAACAGATTGCTTCTGCCCTCTATTAATGGTTATTACCACGCTGTCAAAATGGGAGGTGGCACTTCACCACCAAGCCCACGGCGGCGATCTTCGGCAGCGAGTTCAGTGATTTCCCGAATGTCGGAAAATTGGTGGGTGGCGTTGGAGATCGAACCAATTGAGAGCGACATCAACGGTTCTTGGCGTTCGCCCTGAGCGCTATCCGGCACTAGAATGTAACCGCGTTCACGGTCAATAAACGAGTAGTGCTGTTTAACATCTTCATTAAAGCGTTCAGCCAAGCGGTTTTTCAGCGACTCGACATCGTTGGTGTGGGTAATGAGCACAAAGTTATCGCGCCCGGGGTGACCGAGAAAATCATCACCCGTGCCGTATTCATCGACCACTTCGCCCATCATGAGCGCCATAAAGCGCATTACTTCATCGGCGGCGACAAAGCCGTAAACTTCGCTAAACGGGTCAAGCTGGTTAATCTTCATGTCGATGTACGTCCACTGCGAACCGACACGCATCAGGTCACGCAGGTGGTCTTCGATCAAGCGACCAGTCGCCAAGCCGGATTTCGAGTCGGTGTTGGTCGTGCGGTTTGCAGCTGCAATCGCGTTCTGGACGCGCAGTTTGAGTTCTTCAATATCAAACGGTTTGGTGATGTAATCATCCGCGCCGAGTTCCAAACCCGCGATTTTGTCACTGCGTTCGTCTTTTTGGGTCAGGAAAATGATAGGGATATGGCTGGTACGGCTGGTGGTTCGCAGTTCACGGCAAACATCGTAGCCGTTCATATCCGGCAGCATGATGTCCAGAATAATCAAGTTCGGAAGCTGCTTACGGGTCATCTGGAGTGCATCGCCACCACGGGGCGCAATTTGCACCTCGTACTGCTGCCCACCAAAATAAATACGCAGCATGTTCGAAATATCAAAGTCATCTTCAACGACTAAAATTCGGCCTTTACTCATACCATCCCCCGCAGATGCCCTAGGTAGGCTTATTGTAACAAGTCTGTAACCATAATACTGGCGAATCGCCCACTACGCTAGCGATCATAACCTCACTATACACGAAATGAGGTTAATAGATGGTTTAGATTGTGTGTAATTCGTCATATCACCACGCGACCATTTCAATCCGCTTCAGGAACAAGGCACCATCCCACGGCATACCCGGTGCCATCAAACGCTGATTATCCCCAAACCAGTAAAGGATCATACTCAACGCTAACCCGCCGCGAGTATAGGGATAAGGCATTTGCAATTCCCGTTCCTCGACATAAATTTGCCCCGTCTGCCAGCGGCTCGTTTCCACCGGCGCACCCACCGGATATACAATCTGCGGGGCGCTATCCCACTGGCCTTCGACCTCAGTACGCGACAGGGTTAAGCCGACACTGTAATCGAGGTCAATCGGTCGATCAACCGACCACCACCGGCGCACTTTAAACGACTGCCCTTCCCGCATAACTGGAATACCACTCAGCGGCTTGTCCCCATTCATAATTTCCGCACCATGAAAGCGCATTCCGTTGGGGTACAAAATACCTTCGCTGTCCGGTGCGGCTTCATACAGGCGAAACAGGCATTCCGGCGGGCCAACGAAGCGACCGGGGATATGCGTTTGCTCCAGCGACTTTTCGAAGGCTTCACTTTCGGGGTCTTGCCACGACACATACCACACCCGACGCGCATCCTCGATACTGTCCACAAAGCGCAGGCCAGTCGGGAAGTATAGCTGCGTGTAGTAATCCCATTCTTCTGGGAAGTTACAGGTGTAGTTGGAATCAAGCAGCAGCGCATCTCCAGCCTCTAAATGCTCGGTTAGCCATTTAAAGTTTTCGCCTAGAGGAGTAACGATATAGCTAAAGGCATTGAGGCGAAGTGGTAGAAAGCAGACCAAGGCTAACAGGCCGATGCTGATCCACTGCCCTATTTTGGGCAACCGTACCAACACCAAGGCTATGAAAACAGCAAGGCCAAAGACATACCACCAACCATAGCGTTTCAAGGTATAAAAGCCTAAACGCGGTTCGAGTATGTAGAGCAGGATAGGGACACCGATGACCCACAACAGCCAGAAAATGATCTGACTTGTAGACGGTAGCTGCATATTTGTCTTGCGCCAGAAAACAACCAACACAAGCAGCGTGAACGCTAATAAGGCTAACCACAACCACGAACCAGTAAGGTAGGTGTAGAGTTCAAACATCGCAGTGGGCAGCGGAGGCAGGGTGAACATACGAGGAGCATTGGTGTGGTTGCTCACCTGCTGAAGTTTGTTGGTGATGATGTCCGGTAGGATGAGGGCCACCATGATGAGGACAGGCAGCCACCAACGCCATATACGCAGACGGTAAACCAACAGTGTGTATAAGCCAAGCAAAAAGAATGCTGGAACAATGGTGATAGTCGATACATAAAGGATGACCAACGAGAGCGCCAATGGAACCGCACGTACGAACAACAAAGGCTTATCAAAGTAACGCTGGATGAGCCAGAGTGTGAGCGGCAGTACCGAGAAAGCGATGACATAGCTGCGGGCTTGAAGGCTGGTGAACTGGCTGATGGCGAACGCGTAATAAGCTAACGAGGCAATAACCCCTGCAAAATGCCCGTGCTGTCGGCGAATGGCACGATACATGAACACGACACCCGGCAAGCACACCAGCAGCGAGAGATAGCGCAGGACAAATGGATTCATGCCGACGAGAAGCTTCCACGCATCGAGCAGCAGGAAGTAAGCGGGATGCTCGGTGGGGGAAGTCCACTGGAGAATTTGAGCGGGTGTCCCCATCGTTTGCCAGATCGACCAGATTTCATCGTTATCGAGATGAAAGTCATTGATACGAATCACACGGCTGGCAGCAATGAGCAGAACGAGCAGTGTAATAAGCCACAGATAGCGGGTGGAGATACGGCGCATATGATTTATTTTGAGGACTTTAGCGCTTATCTGGCAGTCGTATGCAAGAGGGAGCATACATAGCTACTCCCTTAGATACTCCACAGCCTCTAAAGGTCACTCAATCTATTATTCCAATTTAATCCAATACTACCAATTGTAGTGAGGGATTAAGTTTGTGGGTAGGGTGCGGGCGACCATGTTTTGCGGGTACGGGAAGCCCGTTCGCGCACGTTAGAAATCGCTTGTGGGCTGACTTCAGCCTCGAAGCTGCGGAAACCCGCAAGCTTGAACCCGTGACGCGAGGCGATTTCCCCGATTTCGTTGGCTTGTTCCTCGGAGATGTCCTTCCCAATGGTGTAATCCTCGTAGCGACCTTCGAGGGCAAGCGCCATCGTTTCAGCCATACAGGCATAGGCCATACGCGGCGGGAAACCAAAGTCAAAGTGGAAGTCCGGCTTACCGGGGATTTCGATCATCCCCCCTTCAATCACCAGCACATCATCACGCTGGGCGGCAACCTGTTTGGAGACATCACGCGGGCGGGCGACATCGCATACGACCGAACCGGGTTTGAGATGCTGGGGATAAATAACGGCGTGTACAGCACTCGTGACGGTCAGGATAAGGTCAGCTTCGTAGATGCTATTCATATCGGTACTAGCAACCACCTGCGAACCGCGACCTTCACATTGTTCGCGCACCTGCTCTACCGCGTCTCGACGGCGACCGACGAGGACAAGTTTAGAGCAGCTTCGGGCGAGCATCAGCGCACAGGTTTTAC
>JAPUDW010000273.1 GCA_027492915.1 Bacteroidota bacterium
AGGGGGTGGTCTTGTATAAAAGGGACATCAATTTGGAGGGGATTGGGCGGGAGATTTGGGTCGGCGTTTGACCGACAAAGTGTTTTATCGAACGGGTCAAATGCGCTTGGTCGAAGTAGCCAGCCTCATGAACGGTATCGAGAATTGACGCCCCGCCTTTCAGCAGCGCGACCGCCTGCTGTGCCCGTTCAATCTGGCTGATGGTACTGTGGGTCAAGCCGGTTGCCTGCAAAAAGCGGCGGCGCACCGAACGCACCGAGAGATACGGCGGACGGTTATGCATCACCGCTTCCACCACATCGTCTTTCACTAGTACCTCATCATGCATCAAACGCTTTACAAAGGTCTCGGCATTGTCAAAGTTGGGATATTCCCACGCCGCGCCGGATAACCAAAAGGTATCGCGGTTCGCGTTCGGCAGGTTGATGGCGTTATGCGCCAGTGTCAAAACGGGGAAATTGGGGATAAAAACGCCTAACTTCAAGTTGATACCGAAAAACTCAGCATCAGCCGGCACGGGCGCGGGCGTGGCTTTCGCTTCTGGCCCTTGCAACGTCAGGTAAACATTACCCTGCTGCCGCGTGACGACAATACTCCAGTGTGCCTCGCCAACCGAGGTGAAGTCCCCGCCACCGATGCTCTGTGACCGCCACACCGAGTCGATATAGGCCGAGTCGGAAGGGCGCGTTTCAAAATCAATGATGATCGATTCTTTGGGGGCAAAGTTCATTGAAACAGGTCACTGTTTTGGTAAACAAGGTTAAAAACAGTATACCATCACACGATCATTAGCGTGAATTTTCCTCGCGCTACTTCTTGCTCCACACACTAGCATACTTCTTGCGGTACCCGGCATCCGCCTCGGTGTCGATCAACACCAGCGCCCGTTCTTTAACCGTTTCGTCGTGGGTAGTATCGTACACGCTGCGCATACTTTGCATAATATCGGAGCGGATCAGCGACCAATTCTTTTCCGCAAGACATTCTTCAAAGCGATTTTCCAGCCCCGCCAAATAGACTGCCCGCTGCTCTTTACCCGCCGTGCCCACCTTCCACAACGACTGCATACAGTGCCGCGCCGTGACAAAGCGTTCATCCTTCGTCACGAGCAGCAGCTTATCAAAATCCTTGATAATGCGCTTGTCGGGGTCGCTCTTGGCGAGGCTGCATAACACCTGTGCGGCAATCGCCCGTACATGGTTATCTTTGTCCTTCAAGCCAGCAATCAACACCTCCCACACCTCATATGCCCAATTAACCGGCTCCCCGGTGAGTTCCATCAGCATGAAGTAGGCTTTGTTCCGGGTGTCTTTGTTAGTTGAATAAATATCATCAATGTAAGTACGAGTGCTGTCATCCATACTTCACCTCTCTATAAAGCATCCTGTTTTGATACCAGCAACAAAAAGCCGACATTGATCACTCAATATCGGCATCATTATAGACAGTTTATAGGACGCAGAACTAAACTACGACTGGTACGTTACTTATTTCGCTGGCTGTGGTTGGTAATGCTGGGCGATGACACCCGTGTTGAATGACTGAACACTCAGCAGCTTCATCCGAGCATTCGCAGTCAGCTTTTCGAAAACATGCCCTGTCCCACCCACCGCAATCGGGAACACGATCAGCCGCACTTCGTCTACCAGCCCGTGCTGCATCAGCAAATGCGTCAGTTCACCGGCACCGTATTGCAGGATGTCCTGCCCCGGTTCGTTCTTGATCTGCTTCACCGCCTCAACAATGTCACCCTTCAGCAGCGTCGAATTCCACGTCAGCGGCTCACTCAATGTCCGCGAAGCCACATACTTCGGCAGGGCGTTCATGCGGTCAGCGAAAGCATCTGCACCCGCGCGGGATGACCATGCCTCGGCGAACCCATCAAACGTCTCACGCCCCATAATCAGCGCATCAGCAGCAAACAATTGGTCAGAAACGTATTTCATCAGTTCGTCATTCATGTAATCGAATGACCAATTTTGGGGATTATCCATCACGCCGTTCAAGCTGATCATGGTGGAGGTAATAATCTTGCGCATGTTGACTGCTCCTTGTGTTTTGTCTATCAATACACGCAGTATAAGCGAATGAAAATCAGGGGTCTTGTATAAAAACGCAAACTTATGGCAAGGACTTGTCCTCCACAATTTGGGTCGGTGTCTTACCCATAAAGCGCTTGAGCGAACGGGTCAAATGTGCTTGGTCGAAGTAACCGGCTTCGTAAACAGTATCGAGGATCGGCTTTCCCTGAATGATCAACGCCTTTGCACGCCGCGCCCGTTCGATCTGGTGTACGGCACTTTGGGTCATCCCCGTGGCATGTAAGAAGCGGTACTGCACCGCGCGCGGTGAATAATCGGTCGGATGACCTTGCAGCACCGCATCCACCATCGGCTCATAGGCGAGGATGCCCTGACGTACCAGTCGCTCGATGAACGTATCCGCATTTTCGAATGAAGGGAATTCCCACGAAGAGCTGTTCAGCCAGAAGCGCTTATTACCGGTGTCGGGCAAGATCTTATCCTGCCGATTCATAATCGTTTGAAGGGATAAATGGGGCATATACGTCCCCAATTTGAAGCTGATGCCGAAGAACTCATACCCCACGTCATAGACAGCCGAGCTGGGTTGTGTCTCCGGCCCGCGCAGGGTGAAAAACATCTCGCCCTCGTACCGAACCACCACCATTTCCCAATTGCTGGCAGCGGGTGAGATGAATGAACCCGATTCATTAGCTTGTGTGCGCCAAATCCGCTTGACCAACGGCGAATCAGAAGTGCGTATGTCAAAGTCAAAAGCCATATCCTGCCTCCTGCCTATCCACCCACAGTATTATAACATCCTGTAGATCAATAGATTCGACAGCGGCATTTTAGCAGCCTATGAGAATTTTACTCAGCGCGTTCGTAAACGAGACTGACCACACCGGAACTTAAGGGAGCGGCCTTCACCAGTTGCAGCGTCGCCGTTGTGCCGTCCTCAAACAATTTTTGCCCTTTACCCAGCACCACCGGATACATCAGCAGGCGCACCGTATCAACAAGGTTATTCGCCAGCAAAAACTGCACGAGCTTGCCGCTGCCGTGTACCACAATATTCGGGCCATCTTCCTGTTTGAGTTTGATGATTTCCGCCACGATGTCACCTTTAATCACCACCGAGTTGTTCCACTCCAGCTTATCGAGCGTTGAAGTCACCACATATTTGCGCGTGCCGTTAAAGTACACCCCGCCGGATGCTTCATCTGTGCGCTGCGGCCACGCCTGAGCAAACCCTTCATAGGTTACGCGCCCCAGCAGCAGTGGTTCATTGTTGGAAGATTCTTCAGCTTTAAAATTGGAGGTCTCATCGTTCCAGTATTTGAATGTCCACTGCGGATTTTCGATCACGCCGTCCAAGGACATAAATTCGGTGACGATTATTTTACGCATGTTGATTTCCTTTTATTATTCACGACCAATGCCATCATCATAGCTGATCTCAAGCATAGACTCTTGGAAAAAAACGACACTTACACCGCTTCTATTTGGAGTGATTTGACAATTTGTGAAGGGGTTTGCCCGACGAAATATTTGAGGGAGTTGGTCAGGTGCGATTGGTCAAAGTAGCCGAGTTCATAACTGGTGTCGAGAATCGAAACACCTTGCTGCAAAAGCACTTGCGCTTGCTTCGCCCGTTCAATTTGCTGGATGGATTTGTACGACAGTCCGGTCGCATGTAAAAAACGCCGCTGTACCGACCGCTGCGACAGGTCTTCCTTCAGTTGGCCTCGCATCGCCGCGTCTACTACCGGCTCGGCAACCAACAGGCCCTCGCGCACCAACCGCTCGACGAACGTATCCGCATTATCGTAGGTCGGGAATTCCCACGCCGAACAGTACAACCAGCACGCCCGTCTATTCGCCTCTGGCAGGTCGAACGCACAGTCCACCAGCCGCTTACCGGGCAAGTGCGGCATAAATGTCCCCAGTTTAAACACGATGCCAAAGAATTCGGCATCCTCCGGCACAGGCGCGGGTTGAGCTTTCGTTTCCGGGCCACGCACCGTCAACCACGTCTTGCCTTCCTGCCGTGTGACCACAATGCCCCAGTGCGACTCGGCAACCGACATGAATGCCCCGCTGCCCTCGCTCTCGGTACGCCAAATCCCGTCCACATACGGCGAGTCCGATCCTCTTGCCTCAAAACTAAACTTCATGCGGATGCCTCCCGCGCATCAGCTTTTGCTCCTCGATTATAACATTTTACAAATGCAACCGAGCGAACCGTGTTACTTCACCACACGGTAAATCAGGTCGGTACGTCCAGCAGGTGAGTCGATCATACGAAGGCGTTCGAGTGCGGGCGGATTATCGCCCAATTTGTCAAACAAACGCAGCCCTTCATTAAGCAGCACCGGCACAATCGTAAGATGCAGTTCGTCCAACAATTTGGCTTTTAGCAGTTGTTGGATCGTGCTTGCCCCTCCGACCACCGTCACCTGCTTTTCTCCGGCGGCAGCTTTGGCCTGCATCACAGCATTCTGCACACCCTCGCTAACGAAGATGAACTTCAGCTTGCTATTCTGCCCCTTCGCCGCTTTCTTCGGCGGTTTGTGCGTCACCACGAAAATCGGCACTTGGAATTCGTAGCCGGTATAATCGCCGCTTGCCATATCATACGCTTTTCTGCCCATAACCACCGCGCCGGTAGACTTCATCTGATCCTGCATGTATTCAGTGTCGATAAATGCCTCAAAGTTCGCATACAACGCCTCGACACTGCCGTTCCGGTCACTCGCGAAGCCGTCCAGTGATATTGCCATTCCACCAATGACTTTGCCCATAGTCGTTTCTCCTTACGCTTTCACCACGCGATATTTAAGATGGCTGACGCATGGTGACTCGACCGCCCATAACCGTTGGAGTTCAACCGACTGCCCACCGATATATTGGAACAAACGCCGTCCCTTACCCAGCAAAATCGGCGCGATATGCACCTGTATTTCATCAATCAACCCCGCACTAAAAAACTGCTGGATGATATTCGCCCCACCAGCAATCGATACATCCTTATCACCAGCAGCGGCTTTTGCTTGTACTAACGCTTGATGAAAGCCGCTTGTGACAAAAGTAAAAGTTGTGTCACCTTTCCGAGTCACAGGTTCACCTTGCTCATGGGTCACCACAAACACTGGCACCCGGAACGGCGGATTGTCGCCCCACGCTTTCACCGCATGGTTGAACATGTTCCTGCCCATCACCACCGCGCCCACATTCTTAAACGCGTCCTCAAAAATGTCCGCATCCGGGTTACGCTCACCGCCTTCCATACCGTGACGTTTGCGCCAGCTTTCAAGGTTGTATAACCACTGGTGCAAACGGTCGCCACCTTCGCCCAAAGGCAGTGCGGCACTCGCGTTTGCCCCTGTGATAAACCCATCCAACGACATCGACATATCAACCGTTACATTACCCATAAAACCTCCCGCAGTTACCATTAAACCCCCTTTGTTATACTGCCAAATTTAGACCAATTGTTCTAATATGTCAAGGGTCATGTGGCTAGGTTTCAGAGCTGTAACACCCAAAAACGCAGAGCTATTTTTACGGTTATAATGATGTGAATAGCAACAGGAGCAATAAACATGACTCATCATGAACGGATTACGATTGATGCGGCTGTCATGGTCGGTAAGCCCTGTATCAAGGGAACACGCATTACAGTCAAACTCATACTCGAAAAGTTAGCGTCTGGTCTGTCTTATGCGGAAATTCTGGACGATCATCCACGACTTACTCATGAGGATATATTGGCGGCAATCGCATTTGCTCATGACTATCTGGCACGAGAGGATATCATTCTTGCAGATGGACAAGCACTTTGAAAATAATTGCGGATGAATGCTGCCCAAAATCGGTAGTCGATGCGTTGCGCTCGGATGGATATGATGTTGAATACATGGCAGAAGAGGCGCCGGGGACACCGGATAAAAATATCTTGTCACGCGCCCTGAGTGACTAACGTATAATCGTGACGGAAGATCGCGATTTCTGTGAATTGGTTTTCCTTAACAAACTCCCGACATATGGTATTGTTCTTGTTCGTATCAATGCTGCTCAACGCCAAGAAAAAAATCCAACGAGTCCGTGCTGTATTTACCAATCATGGTACCGAATTGCCTTATGCGATGGTAACACTCATATTGACCAATATCCGCATCAGATCGCTCAAAAGTGATTGAACCTCACAAACTTATATACAGGAGGACATCATGCACCCTGTAGCCCCATCCCACCCTGAACTACCCGCCCTGTTCGACACGCCCTATCTGCACTTCGTTGTCACCGCGATGGGCGCAACCAACAGCCCCGGCCTCGTCTGGGCGGATGACCTGCACGCGCCCACCGCCGCTTTCATCTGGGATACCGCCCACAGCATCTACTTCGGTGGCCGCGCGGATAACCTCACCTTTAATGAGGAACTGCGCAGTTTCTTAGCCACCACCTTCATCCCGCAGGCCGCCCAACGTGAACTCGGCGTTCTGAAGCTCTACAGCCCGCATAATGCGTGGCATACCCTCGCGCCCTCATTTTTCGACGGACTGAATATCGAAGCGCGGTCGCGTGTGCTTTACAGCCTCCCTACTACACCGGTCTTTGCACCATCGCCCGCACTCCCACCGCACTTACACCTGCTGACTATAAATGATGACCTGCTCAACCAGCACAGCCTCACCGGAATCGACGCGCTGCTCGAAGAAATCAAATCATGCTGGACGCTGCTCGAACGCTTTCTCGATCAAGGCTTCGGTTATTGCATCGTCAGTGATACCGATGGTGTTATCGCGTGGTGTACGGCGGAGTATGTCAGCACGGGTATCTGCGGTGTCGGCATCGAAACGCTCATCGCGCACCAACACACCGGACTCGCCACTGTCATGGCCCAATCTTTCGTCCAACACGCCATCAGCCTCGGTTGGCAGGTCAATTGGGATGCGTGGCTGACCAACACGCCGTCCACCCGCGTCGCCGAAAAAGCCGGTTTCCAAAAAGTCACTGAATATCCCATCTGGTTCGCCAAGTTCAAATAGCCCCTCTCTGCCTTGAACTTGGCGATTAAAAATCTCCGCATTTTCTTTGTGTCTTTGTGGTAAATCCTATTTGTATCTCTCTGCCTTTTCTCAGCGTCTGTGCGCAGCCTCCCTTTGGGACTGCGGTTAATCTTCTGTATAATAGAATCACTTGTGAATATTTGAACATGGAATAGCAGCGATGTGGCGTTGGCTCGTGTTGGCATTAGGGGCAATCGTGATCGTGGTCTTTGGCTTCAGCCTCATCGACTCTGGTGCTGGCAGCAGCATCAGTGCCACGACTGAGTTCGCCGGTGTTCTCGCAGATACCACTGGCTACACCCGCGCCATCGAACCGCGCACATGGAACTTCCCCGCCGACTTTGGCGCCCATCCCGACTTCCAAACCGAATGGTGGTATTACACTGGCAATGTGCAAACCGAAGATGGCCGCCACTTCGGTTATCAGTTCACTATTTTCCGCCGCGCCATCCAACCGCCGGATGCAACCGTAACCAGCGACTCAGAATGGCGCAGCAACCAGATTTACATGGCGCACTTCGCTGTTTCCGATATTGGTGGTGGGCAGTATTACCATGTGCAGCGTTTCAGCCGTGGCGCGGCTGGTTTAGCCGGTGCAACCACTGATCCGTCATATCACGTCTGGATCGAGGATTGGCAGATCCAAGCTGATGATGCAGCCGCCGACCGCACGACCATCAGTGCTGACGCAGGGCAGTTCGGCATCGACCTTACCCTCGAACAGGTCAAGCCCCCTGCGCTGCAAGGCGATAACGGCCTGAGTCCTAAAAGCGCCGAGGCTGGAAACGCCAGCTACTATTACTCCCTCTCCCGCTTGCTGACCACAGGCAGTATCCGCATCGGCGACCAAACCTTTGCTATCAACGGCACCACATGGAAAGACCACGAGTTCAGCACCAGCGCCCTCGGCACGACCGCGCAGGGTTGGGACTGGTTCGGCCTCCAACTTGACGACAACCGCGAACTCATGCTCGGTCAAATCCGCCTGCAAAATGGCGACCGTGAACCGGCTTTCGGTGGTTTGCTGGTGAACGCCGACGGCAGCACCCGCTACCTCAAAAGTACCGACTTCACCTTCGAAGTGACTGATACGTGGCAAAGCCCACACAATGGCGCGACTTACCCCGCTGGCTGGAATATCACGATCAACACTGGCGATCCGCAGCCGCTCAATATCACGCTGAAGCCCCTGCTTGCCGATCAAGAACTGCACGGCAGCGGTAACATCGACTATTGGGAAGGCGCGGTTGCCATCAGCGGCGACCAAACCGGCTACGGTTACGCCGAACTCACCGGCTACGTCCAAGCCATGACTGGCCGCTTTTAATCACCTCTCTATTTTCTCAATATCTTGGTGAGTGTGCGAAGCCTCCTGTAGATGGCAGTGCAAATGCCTCTGTCTTTACTTGCAACTTACCGATTGAAACTGAGTAGTTTAATGAAATTCTTGAGCTAAAAGTCTTGGAGTTCTTGGCAACTTGGCGGTTCAATTTCTATTTTCCCTTTACTTGTAACTTGCCACTTGAAACTTCTAACTTTTACCCCCGTAGGCTAATCGGCGGGTATCGGTATGGAACTCATAAATCTTTAATAAATAGCATTGTGTTACATTGAATGAAACAACTTTATTCGGGGGTTTCATCATGCGTCGCCTACTTTACTGCCTCGTACTTTTGCTCATGCTTGTTCCAGCGCTCGCAGCCGCACAGGATTTCCCGCCACCGGTTCAAAAAGCGCTCGATGACCTCAACGCTCGCCTCGGCCTTAAACTCACCCTTGCCGATTTCAACTGGGTATACAGCCAAAATGTGTACGACAATACCAGCTTGGGCTGTCCGCAGCCCGGTATCGCCTATACACAGGTGCTAACCAAAGGTTATAAGGTGGAATTGAATGTGCAGGGTCTAACATGGGATTACCGCATATCGGATGATCTCTCTAGCATCATCCTGTGCAGCCCGCTTTCCACCCCAACCCCCACACCACGCCCCACCTTCCCGCCGCCCATTTACATCATCCCGTCGGCAGTCCCCGGTTCGACCGTCACACCAGACTTTTGCCCGAACGCCAACACACCGCGTTTAACTGTCGGCTCGCTGGCAACCGTTTTGCCGGATGTCCCCAATATTGTGCGACTGGCACCGGGGTCGAGCAGCGGTTTCTTGGGTGAACTACCGGTCGGTCGTGACGTGTATGTGCTGGATGGCCCACGCTGCACGGCGGATATGGCATGGTGGTATATTGCCGACACCCAGAGCCGCCTCGTGGGTTGGACGAGCGAGGGTGAAGTCGGTCGCTATTGGCTCGAACCCTACCAATATCCATCCGCGATGCAGCCACTACCCACGCTCGGCAGCGGTATCATGGCGCCTACGCTTACCCCAGTCTTTACACAAACACAGGCCTTCCGCCCAACATCGACTTGGCCTGCACCCACACCAACCATCCCCGGCTTCGTCATGAATACCCGCGTTGGCCCTACGTCCGCGCCGCCACGCCCCACGGGTACAGCCACGCCGAACTTCTCGCAGCAGCGCCCAACAGACATGTTCCCAACCATGCCGCCGTCATCATCCGGTAGCCAGACGCTTTGTGCGCCTAATCTGCCGCCACGGTTGGTTGTGGGTGGTTCAGGCCGTGTCACCCCCGGCCTTCCCAATAACTTGCGCCAAGGCCCCGGCAGCAGCACCGCCTATGTAGGCGAAATCCCACCCGGCGGTCAGTTCACCGTCCTCGAAGGCCCGACCTGCGGCTCTGGCATGTCGTGGTGGAAGGTCAATTACAACGGCACCATCGGCTGGACACCCGAAGGCATTTACCCCGAATATTGGGTCGAGCCCGCGTAAATAACCTACTGCTAATCGTATAATGTTTGTAAGGGCGCACGACTGTGATAACGCCACACAATAGCGTGGAGGATAAAATTGTGAAACCGGACGCGATATAAGGCTT
>JAPUDW010000274.1:0-2784 GCA_027492915.1 Bacteroidota bacterium
TCGGGTGACGAAACGCCAATAAATGCACTACTGCACTACACCGTCACATCAGTAATAATGGGTGAACTGCCGGTATCCGTTTTCAGCTTAACAAGTAAGCGTTCGAAATGGGAAATTTCACCCGGCTCTAGGTTGCGGCGGCTGACGACCGTCATCCCATTACGTTGTTCGAACAAGCGGTACACCACCGCTTCCCAGCCATAACCATCTTTGGGACTGTAGACGACCTCAAACTCCGTTTTGCCGGGGAGTTGGTTAATGCTGTTAGCACGAACGCCATAATAGAAAATAACCGAACCATCACGCTGAACGATGTCGGTCGGTTGACTCTCAATAAGAGTGGTCATCAGATGATCGCTCCCAAATCAAAACTGGATTTTCAAATGGTGTATGTAAAATACGCCAACTTGGTAATATTTGCAAACAACCCAACCGACGATGGATCAATTCTCTCTTACGGTCGGCACGAATTCATATTTTTTGCTTACACACGGGCGCATGGTAGTGAATTTAGTATGGACAGTTATATAATAAGTAAGGGTTAAAGACTTACTGTTAAGCTGATAAATACGAAATACCCTTGGTTTAGAGGTTATTATGCAGCCCGACAATGAACGCTACGCGCAGCTTATAGCAGAGCGCGACAAGCTGCGTGAAGAAATCACGTTACTCCGGGAAAGAGATGCCGAGCATCACCGCCTCCAAAAAGAGCTTCACCTTCGCCACAGCGAAATTAACGCCCTGCTCAACATGACCCCGCACCCTGTCATTTCCCGCTTCGACCGTAACCTGCGGCATACCTATGTCTACTCGACTGCCGAACTCGCGACTGGCATCCCACTGAAAGATTATATCGGTAGAACCAGCCGTGAAATGGGAATGCCAGAACCCGCCATATCGCTCTTTGAAAACGCGATGGAGTTGGTGTTCGATAAAGGTGTGGAAAAAGTCATCGAATATACGTTGAATGTTGACAACCGCAAATGGATTTTTGAAACCCGTCTGATACCCGAATTTAACCATACCCATACAGTCGAGCAGGTGCTGGTCATCACCCGCGATATAACCCGCCTCAAACGCGCGGAAGTCGCCCTGCTGGAAAATTACCAGATCCTCGAAACCATCCACAACGTCGGCAAAGTCCTGTCAGCAGAACTTGATCAGCAAAAGTTGGTGCAGGTGGTGACGGATACGGCGACCGAACTCTCGCGAGCCGAAATTGGCGCGTTCTTCTATAACGTGCTGGACGAGCACGGCGAATCCTACACTCTGTATGCGATTTCGGGCGTTTCACCCAAAGCCTTTGCCAACTACCCCATGCCGCGTAACACGGCGGTGTTTGGCCCAACCTTCCGTGGTGAAGCCACCATCCGCATGGATGACGTGCTGGGCGACCCGCGCTATGGCAAGAATGACCCCCACTACGGGATGCCAAAAGGTCATTTCCCCGTCCGCAGCTACCTCGCCGTTCCCGTCATCTCACAATCCGGCAGCGTACTGGGTGGGCTGTTCTTCGGTCATTCGCAGGTCGGCATCTTTACCGAGCGCGACGAACGTGTGATTGAAGGGTTAGCCGCCCAAACCGCCATCGCCCTTGATAACGCCCGCTTCTACCGCGAAGCCGAAGAACAGCGCAAACGCCTGCAAACCACGCTTGCCAGCATCGGTGATGCGGTTATCGCCACCAATCCGGCGGGGCGCATCAGCTTCATGAACAGTGTCGCACAAGCGCTCACCGGCTGGACGGAAGCCGCAGCGTTGGGCAAACCGCTGGATGACGTGTTCCGCATCATCAACGAAACCTCGCGCGAAACCGTTGAAAGTCCGGTATCGAAGGTCATCCGCGAAGGTGCCATAGTCGGCCTCGCCAACCATACACTGCTGCTGTCGCGCGATGGTCGAGAAATACCCATCGACGACAGTGGCGCACCGATTTTCAACAACGAGCAGGTATTGGACGGCGTTATTCTGGTATTCCGCGACATTACCGAACGCCGCAAACGCGAACGCCGTATTAACCTGCTGCTTGAACTCTCGGCGGCCTTCTCGCAGGCGCTCACCTCTAATCAGGTGGCGGAAGTGGTCGTGGAACGCGCGTTGAAAGCATTGGGGGCGAAGATCGGCACCGTATCGCTGCTGGTCAAGGACGGTACCCAGCTTGAGATGCTCAATCTGCACGGTCTGCCGCCAGAGATTGTTGAAAGATACCGCCGCACCCCCCTCGAGCTATCCAGTCCGGTTAATACCTGCGTGCAATCCGGCCAAATCCTATGGATCGAAACACTGGAGGAATACCTCGCACAGTACCCAAATTTTGCCGATGCCATCAAGCACAACGGCAGCCAATCAACCGTATGTGTACCTTTACGCATGAACGACCGAGTCATTGGCGCGTTCAGCCTGAGTTTTCCGGTGGAAAAGCCGCGTAACACCGACGACGAAGCATTCTTCACCGCATTAGCGCAGCTTTGCGCTCAATCCATCGAACGTGCGCGGCTCTACGAGGTTGAACGGCGGATTTACAAGTCAGGGGAATAATTTTCGCGCACGCTGTATTGATTTCCCATCGCCCCACTGTACGCTGCGAGCGTCGTTAGCCAGTGTCGGGAGTGCGGTTTGCTACCACCAGATACCGCTCATCATGAACGGCTTGCCCCCATAGCGCCGTTTGCTCGCTCAAATGCTGCACACGGCTGGCAGTTATCGAGTCCGGCAGCACGTCAACGATCTGCTGTGGATGCAAACCGACATTCGTATGCCAGAACCCCTCGATTAAGATGAGGC